>NZ_JBAQWU010000280.1:0-2207 GCF_049299075.1 Gordonia sp. (in: high G+C Gram-positive bacteria) | reverse complement strand
ACCCCGTTGTTGACGTCCGCTAGCGGCGCATACCGGCAGGCTTCCAGTGCCAAGCCGAGTACCGTGCGGGTGTCGGCGGGATCGATGATCCCGTCGTCCCACAGCCGAGCGGTGGAATAGTAGGCGTCCGACTGCTCCTCGAACTGCTGCCGGATCGGTTGCTTGAACGCCTCCTCCTCGAGGGTCGGCCACTCCTGGCCGGACCGCTCGTGTTGGCCGCGGCGCACGGTGGCCAGCGTGTCGGCGGCCTGCGGTCCGCCCATGACCGAGATGCGCGCATTCGGCCACATCCAGAGGAATCGCGGCGAGTAGGCGCGGCCGCACATCGAGTAGTTGCCTGCGCCGAACGAGCCGCCGATCATCACCGTCAGCTTGGGCACCCGGGCGCATGCCACCGCGGTGACCATCTTGGCGCCATTCTTGGCGATGCCGCCTTCCTCGTACTGGCGGCCGACCATGAATCCGGTGATGTTCTGCAGAAAGATCAGCGGGATGCGACGACGGTCGCAAAGCTCGATGAAGTGCGCGCCTTTGACCGCCGATTCGGAGAAGAGCACACCGTTGTTGGCGACAATGCCCACCGGGTGGCCGTGAATGCGGGCGAAAGCGGTCACGAGCGAGGTGCCGTATTCGGCTTTGAACTCGGTGAACTCGCCGCCGTCGGCGAGGGTCTCGATCACCTCGCGGACGTCGTACGGGATACGCGGATCGGTCGGCACCACCTCGTACAGGTCGGTCTGCGGTCGAATCGGCTCGCGGGTCGGCGCGGTGTCCCACTGAGCTGGTTCGCGCGGGCCGAAGGTGGCGACGATCTCGCGCACCTTGGCCAACGCCGCCTCATCGTTGGCGACCAAGTGATCGGTGACGCCGGAGACGCGCGAGTGCATGGCACCGCCTCCGAGGTCTTCGGCGGTGACGTCCTCGCCGGTGGCGGCCTTCACCAGTGGCGGGCCGGCCAGGAAGATCGTGCCTTGTTCGGCGACGATCACATTCTCGTCACTCATCGCCGGAACATACGCGCCGCCAGCGGTCGACGATCCGAGCACGGCGGAAATCTGCGGGATGCCGGCCGCGCTCATATTGGCTTGGTTGAAAAAGATCCGGCCGAAGTGATCGCGGTCGGGGAATACCTCGTCCTGTTCCAACAGCATCGCGCCGCCGGAGTCGACCAGGTAGATGCACGGCAGCCGGTTGGCGGCGGCTATCTCCTGGGCGCGCAGATGCTTCTTGACGGTGATCGGGTAGTACGTGCCGCCGGAGACGGTGGCATCGTTGGCAACGATCAGGCATTCGCGGCCGTGAATACGGCCGATCCCAGCGACCACACCCGCCGCGGGCGCTTTGTCGGCGTACATCCCGTACGCGGCAAGGGGTCCGATCTCCAGGAACGGCGAGCCCGGATCAAGCAGGCCGTCGATGCGGTCGCGCGGGAGGAGTTTGCCGCGCGCGCGGTGTCGGTCGCGTGCTGTAGCCCCACCGCCGACGGCCGCAGCCGAGAGCCGCTCGCGCAGCAGCTCGACGTTCACGTGATGCTGGGCGGCCGCTCCGGGGTTCGCGCTCATCGACTCCACTTTCAGTTAATCGCAGGTAACTGAAATTTGAGCATACGGCACCCTCCCCGGCATGTCCCTCGTTCGCCGATAATCGGGCGCCGCCCGATCAGTCGATGTCGACGAGCAGCGCAGCCAGCGCCATCGCGGTAAGCAACGAGCGCAGCCGCTCCACGCCGAAGTCCGGCAGGCGTGGGGAGGAATTGAGCAGCCCGAACGTGGCGTGGGCGCGGACGCGCGCCTCATCGTCGGACAGTGCTACTCCGCCGTTGTCGACCGTGGCAGCGGTGATGACCCGCACCCAGATTTCCACATACTGGCGTTGCAGCAGCCGGACCCGGTGATGTGCGCCGGGCGTCAGGGACGCCAGATCGCGATCCTGAATGGCGATGAGATCGGGCTTGGTGACGAGCACGTCGATGTGAAACTCGACCAAATTGCCCAGCACCTGCAACGGGGTGCCACCCTCGGCGACTACCGACCGTCCACCGGCCTGCAGTCGTTCACTGATGGCCAGCAGCAGCTCGTCGAGCACCTCGTTCTTGGCCGAAAAATGCCGGTACACGGCGGGGCCGCTGATGCCAACCTCCGCCGCTATGTCTTCCAGACGCACCGATGTGAAACCGCGGCGCGCCATCAGGCGCGCCGCGGCGTCGA
>NZ_JBAQWU010000279.1:0-3047 GCF_049299075.1 Gordonia sp. (in: high G+C Gram-positive bacteria) | reverse complement strand
CGTACGGCGGCCGGCCGCCGTCGGCGGGATCGGGGAAGACGTCGTGGATCAGCAGGGCGCCGCCGGGGCGCACCCAGCGCGCCCAGCCGTCGTAGTCGTTCTGCGCGGCTTCCATGCTGTGCCCGCCGTCGATGAAGACGACGTCGGCGGGGCGGCCCCACATGCGGGCGGCCACGGTCGACGGCGCCAGCACGCCGATCACGGTGCGCTCCAGACCGGCGTCGAACATGGTGCGCCGGACGCGCGCCGAGGTGTCCAGGGTGCCGGCATGCGGGTCCACCAGGGTGGTGTCGTGGTACTCCCAGCCCGGCTGGTGCTCCTCGGATCCACGGTGATGGTCGACGGTGGCCAGGAGGGCGCCGGCGGCTTCGGCGGCGTCACCGAAGAAGACCGTCGACTTTCCGCAGTAGGTGCCGATCTCGATACCGAGCCCGACTGAATCCTCTTGTGTCAGAAAGTGACTCGCGAACTTGTGCAGCGCGAGGGCTTCGTCGACGGGCATGAAGCCGGGCGTCTGGTCCGCAACGGCAAGGCGTTCGGGGGACGGGCCGGAGTCGGGCAGCGCGAGAGGCGTGGTCATGGTTCTCGATCCTAGTGGCGGGATCAGAAGGGTGGGTCGCCGAGGCGCTCGAGGTAGTGCTGCTCGGCGGCAGCGAGGTCGGCGTCGCGCTTGGCGTCGAGTTCGGCGCGCAGGGCGGCATTGGCTTTGCGTTCGGCGCGACGACGGGCGTGCTTGGCTTCTGTCCGGGGCCGGGCGCGCTGCGGGGCCTCGGTGCGGGCGCCGGTGGCGGTGGAGGTGGCCCGGTGGTCGGCGAGCTGGTGGGTGCAGCGCAGTCCAGTCAACTGGGGGAGGAGCCACTGGTTGGGGGCGAGCAGTTCCACGGTGAGCCCGCCCGGAGTGGTCATCGCCGAGTGGTACTGGCCATCAGCGTCGATCCAGAGCTCGTCGACGAAGCCCTCCAGGTTTGTCTTCACCAGATGATGGAAGCGGCACTTGGGGATCAGATTGCACAGGCACGTTGGGCCGGGGCCGTACTCGGCGACGTGGTCCAGGTCGCAGGAGAAAGCGGCGCGTTCACAGCCCAGAACGGAGCAGGTGCCCCACAGGAACCGGGCGATCACGTTGGTGAGCGCGGTCGGGCGGTAGTCGTCGCTGGGCAGCGCGGTGTGGGTGATGACCCGCTCGGCAGTGGTCTGGCTGGTCAGTGCGGCGAGGGCGGCGTCCCAGTCGTCGAGCCAGGCCGGGGGTGGGCCGAGCGGGATGTGCTCGCCGCGCGCCGGGTCCAGGGTCGCCAGCGTTGCTGCCGGTGCGGTGTACACGTCGAGGTTTGCGGTGTGGGCGTGGTTTCGACACGGGTCGTCGCTGGCGCTCCTCCCCGGCTCAACCAGCGAGGCGGGGGGCTCAGCCGGCGAGGCGGGGGGCTCGTCCAGCCAGGAGGGTGGTTCAGTGGGCGCCGGGGGGTACGGGGTATCGCCCCCGGACTCGCCGGGGGTGTCGGGGCGGGGTGGTTGTCGATGCACGGTCGACTCGTCGGTGTCCGTGGCGGTATCGGGTTGCGCGTCGAACAGGTCGGACAGGTCGTGTTGGCGGATCGCGGCGTCGTCGCGGGCGGCGATCTCGCGGACGTGATCGGCCGAGATCGGGCCGTACCCGTCGATATAGCCGCAGGTGTCGCCGCCGTCGAGGGTCGACGAATCAGCGAGAACATGAATGAGGATGCGGGTCAGGCGTGCGTCGATCTGGGCCGACCGGATCTGTGCGGTGCACTGCAGGCTCTCGCACTGGCAGACGAACTGGGTGCGCAGTATCAGTGCCCGCATTGCGTCGGCGCGTGCTTGATCCTTGGTGCGCGGGTCGTCGTTGCAGCGCCCGGCGACCACCGCGTCGACGGTCTGGTTCATCAGGCGCATGTCTTCGGCGGTCACCACGACGGTGACCTGCCCCAGGCCGTCTTCCAGGACGCGGTAGGACACCGCCCGGCGCTTCTTCGCGTTCTCCCGGCGATCGCGGACCGCGTCGGGATCGGCCTGCGCCACGAACCGGCGTGCCAGTGCGGACGTTTTGGCCTCCGACAACGAGGTGGCCGAACCCATACCGAGTAGGTGGGCGGCGATCGTCGTGTCGAGGACGGCGATCCGCGCCGGATCGGTCACCAGATCGGTCTCGAGGATGATGCGGTGGAACCGGCGGCGGTCGATCCGACCCAACCGCAGCAGATCGGCTACCTGCGGCAGCCGATCACGGGCAGCGAAGGCGTCGTCGAGCAGGGCATGGGCGGCGTGTTCGGTCGATTCCAGGGCGACCTGCACCTCCAACACCGTCTGGGCGTACACGTCCAGCAGGTTGGTGCGGACTGCTGCCGTGTCGCGCTGGTTGGCCTCTACTGCCGCGAACGTGGCCAGCGCGTATTGGAACTGCTGCCAATCCAAGAAGGCTTGTCCGTGCTTCGCCGCGTGCAGTGCCTGCCCCAACTCAGGCAACGGTAGGTTTGCCGGATCGGTACCGGTGACCACGCCTACCGACGACAGGTCGGCGCCGGGCCACATCGAGGTGTGCAATGCCGCCATCGGAATCACCGCCCTTTGCCGAGCCGTTCGGTCCACTTGTCAGTGGGCCCTAGTCTCAGGATACGGATCACACCAAACTAGCGCAAGTGTTCGAGGAAGTATTTTCGATGACTTTGAGGTGCCCGTGGTTTTCGGAAAATTCGCAGGTCAGTGGGCCGGGCGGTGGTGTTGTGACGAACGGCGGTGGTTTCGACACGGGTCGTCGCTGGCGCTCCTCCCCGGCTCAACCAGCGAGAAGGAGCGAGAAGGGAGGGGTGGCTCTATCGGCGATTCGCCGGATGCGGCGGATGTGTGGGGCGGGGGAAGTTGGTGCCGCTCGGAGGCAGATGTCCCGGTCCGGCCGGTGCTGGTGGGGGCGGCGCCGTCGGCAGCTGGCCGGCGAGCCGCAAGCGGGCCGCGATCGCTTCGTTGCCGATCAGGGCGTAAAACTCCTCGGCGGCGGGGCGCTCGCTGTTGCTCGTCCCGGCGGTCAGCAGCGA
>NZ_JBAQWU010000278.1:0-3129 GCF_049299075.1 Gordonia sp. (in: high G+C Gram-positive bacteria) | reverse complement strand
GCCCTCGGCGCGCTGCCGAAGGACGAACGGTCGGCGGCGGGCAAGCTCGTCAATGAGGTACGCGGCCAGGTCGCGGCGGCGCTGGACGAGCGCACCGCGGCGCTGACCGCCGAGCGTGACGCCGCAGTGCTGGTTTCGGAGGGTATCGATGTGACCCTGCCCGTGGCCCGGCGTCGGGCCGGTGCTCGCCACCCGATCACCGTGATCGCTGAGCAAGTGGCCGACGTCTTCATCGGTATGGGCTGGGAGATCGCCGAGGGGCCCGAGGTGGAGACCGAGCACCACAACTTCGATGCGCTCAACTTTCTGCCCGACCATCCGGCGCGGTCGATGCAGGACACCTTTTACATCGCTCCCGAGGGATCGCGGCAGGTGCTGCGTACGCACACCTCGCCGGTGCAGGTGCGCTCCATGCTCGACCGCGATGTCCCGATCTACGTCGCCTGCCCGGGGCGGACGTTCCGCACCGACGAGCTGGATGCCACACACACGCCGGTCTTCCACCAGATCGAGGGCCTGGCCGTCGACAAGGGCCTGACCCTGGCGAATCTGCGCGGCACCCTGGAGACCTTCGCGAAGGCACTCTTCGGCCCAGACACCACCACCCGCATGCGGGCCAGTTACTTCCCGTTCACCGAACCGTCCGCCGAGGTGGATGTCTGGTTCCCGGGGAAGAAGGGCGGCGCCGGCTGGGTCGAGTGGGGCGGCTGCGGCATGGTGAACCCGAATGTCTTGCGCGCCAGTGGCATCGACCCGGACGTGTACACCGGCTTCGCCTTCGGTATGGGGCTCGAGCGGACCCTGCAGTTCCGCAACGACCTCCCCGATATGCGCGACATGGTCGAGGGCGACGTGCGCTTCACGTTGCCCTTCGGCCTCGCGCTGTAAACCCAGACCTGCATTTCCTCACCGCACTCACGCGAAAGAAGTTCCCCGTGCGCCTCTCCCAGTCCTGGCTGACCGAAGCCCTCCGCGCCGGCGACTCCGGCTGGTCGGCGTCGACCGACGAGATCGACGCCGGCTTTGTGCGGGTCGGTTTCGAGATCGAAGACGTCGAGCCGTTCCCGGTCACCACCGGCCCGCTGGTGGTCGGCGCGGTGGCCCAGATCGAGGAACTCACCGAGTTCAAGAAGCCGATCCGGTTCTGCCGCGTCGACGTCGGCAATGAGCAGCCGCAGGAGATCGTCTGCGGCGCACGAAACTTTGCGGTCGGCGACCTGGTGGTGGTCGCGCTGCCCGGCTGCGTACTGCCCGGCGGTTTCGAGATCGGCGCGCGCAAGACGTACGGGAAGACCTCGGCGGGCATGATCTGCTCGGTCTCCGAGCTCGGCATCGGCACCGACCACAGCGGGATCCTGGTGCTGCGTCCGGGCACCGCCGCGCCGGGCACCAGCGCCTACGAGGTGTTGGGCCTCGACGACGTCGCCATCGACGTCAACGTCACCCCGGACCGCGGCTACGCCTTCTCGATGCGCGGCCTGGCCCGCGAACTGGCCAGTGCCTTCGCCGTCGACTACATCGACCCGGCTCTCCAGAGGCTCCCTGAGCCGACCTCGCTCCCTGAGTCGGTCGAAGGGTCCACCCCACCCTGGCCCGTGCGCCTGGACGAAAACGGACAGGCCTCCCGCTACACCGCCCGCGTGATCGAGGGCGTCGACCCGAGCGCGGTGAGCCCGTGGTGGATGACCAAGCGGCTCATGGTGGCCGGTATCCGCCCGATTTCGGCGATCGTGGACGTGACCAACTACGTGATGATCGAACTGGGCCAGCCGCTGCATGCTTTCGACGCGGACAAGGTGACCGGCGCCGTGGTGGTCCGGGCGGCGCAGTCGGGGGAGAAGCTGACCACCCTCGACGGTGCCGAGCGCACGTTGGACGCCGAGGACGTGGTGATCGCCGACGATTCCGGTGCGATCGCGCTGGCCGGGGTGATGGGCGGCGCGGACACCGAGGTGACCGACTCGACCACCCGGATTTTGCTGGAGTCGGCCAACTTCGACCAGGTCCGCGTCTTCCGCACCGGCAAGCGGCACAAGCTCAGTTCCGAGGCAGCCAAACGGTTTGAGCGGTTGGTGGATCCGGAGATCACCGCGGTGGCGTCGAACCGGGCCGCGCAGCTGATTACCGAGATCGCCGGTGGACGCAGTGCCGGACCGCTGACCGATGTGCGCGGCGAGCAGACCCCGCCCGCGGCGATCGTGATCGCCGCTGACCTTCCTGACCGAACCGCAGGTGTGCAGTACGCGGCGGGCACCACGGCGGCCCGGCTGCGCGAGGTCGGTTGCGCGGTGGAGGGCGACGAGCTATTGACAGTGCTGCCGCCGTCGTGGCGGCCGGATCTGAAGCTGCCCGCCGATCTCGTTGAAGAGGTGGTGCGCCTGGAGGGCCTGGAGGACATTCCGGCGGTGCTCCCGAGCGCGCCGGGCGGCACCGGTCTGACGCCGGTGCAGCGCCGTCGCCGGGCGGTGGGGATCGCGCTGGCCGGTGACGGCTTTGTGGAGGTCCTGCCGTACCCGTTCATGCCTGCCGGGGTCTTTGACACGTGGGGTTTGCCCGACGACGATCCGCGCCGCCGGACGGTGACCGTGCTGAATCCGCTGGAGTCCGACCGCCCGGAACTGAACACCACGCTGCTGCCCGGTCTGTTGGAGATGACCTCCCGGAACTTGGCGCGCGGCAACCGCGACCTGGCGTTGTACGCCATCGGTCAGGTGGTGCTCGGCGGCGAGCAGGGTCCGGTGGTCCCGGCCCTGGACGTCACTCGGCGCCCGACGGCCGATGAGCAGGCCGCTCTGGATGCCGCGCTGCCGAAGCAGCCGGTGTATGTCGGTGCGGTGCTGACCGGGCTGCTCGATCCGGCCGGACCGGCCGGGCCGGGCCGTACTGCGGACGCGTACGACGCTTTTGAGGCGGCGCGCACCGTCGCCGCCGCCGCGGGTGTGGAGTTGACGTTGGTCGCCGATCAGCGGTTGCCGTGGCACCCGGGGCGCTGTGCCCGCCTGGAGGTTGACGGGCAGACGGTCGGCTATGCGGGCGAGCTGCACCCGGCGGTACTTGAGCGCGCGGGCCTGCCGGCTCGGCTGTGCGCGGTGGAGATTGACTTGAGTGCGCTCCCACTGCGCACGGTGC
>NZ_JBAQWU010000277.1:0-3208 GCF_049299075.1 Gordonia sp. (in: high G+C Gram-positive bacteria) | reverse complement strand
CCCGGAGGAATCCGAGCCCGTACGTCGCCTGCTGCTGCACTCCCCCGACACCGCCGGCGGCGTGATGACTCCCGAGCCGATCATCGTCTCGACGGCCGCCACCGTTTCCGAGGCGCTGGCCCGGGTGGCCAACCCCGACATCGGCCCGGCCACCGCCACCATGGTGCTGGTGGTGCGGCCGCCGACCAGCACCCCGACCGGCAAGTTCCTCGGTGTCGCGCACACCCAGGCGTTACTGCGCGAGCCCCCCGCCAACCTGGTGGCCGGCATCCTCGACGACGACATCCCGCACCTGAGACCGGAAGACTCCCTGGAGACGATGACTCGATTCTTCGCCACCTACAACCTGGCCCTGGCTCCGGTGGTCGACGAGGACCGCCATTTGCTCGGCGCGGTGACGGTCGACGACCTGCTCGACGCCGTACTGCCGCGTGACTGGCGCGAACAAGAACCCAATGACGCCGTCACCGACACCGACCAGCCGGGCCGCGCATCAGGGGCCACCACATGAGCGCCCGCCGACTCGACACCCCCAGCGACGGCCGCCGAAGTTTCACCGCACGACTGGACGCCGACGTCATCGGGATCTACGCCGAACGCGTCGCGCGCTTCCTCGGCACCGGCCGCTACCTGGCCATCCAAACCATCATCGTCATCGTATGGATTTTCCTGAACATCGGGGTGTTCGCCTTCGAATGGGATCCGTACCCGTTCATCCTGCTGAACCTCGCTTTCTCCACGCAGGCCGCATACGCCGCACCGCTGATCCTGCTCGCGCAGAACCGCCAGGAGAACCGCGACAAGGTCTCGCTCGACGAGGACCGGCGCCGGGCCGCTCAGACCAAAGCCGACACCGAGTTCCTCGCCCGCGAATTAGCCGCGGTGCGCGTGGCGGTCGGCGAGACGGTGACCCGCGACTATCTTCGCCGCGAACTCGATGATCTGCTCGACGAGCTCGTCGATCGGATCGACGCGCGCCAGCGCGGATCTGTTCGCGACGACGATGTGCCCCCCGCCCTGGGCGGTCAACCCGATTTACCGAACTGATTGCTTTCGGCACCTTACTGCAGGGTATGCTGGCTCACAGTCCGCATCTATCGCCGCTCGGCTCACGGTGCACCATGGACGCCACCGATCACCGAAAGAACGATCAGCAACTGATGGGGATGAGTTTCTGATGAGGATGAATCACTGATGCGTACCGGATCTTCTCGTGCGCTGCGCGGTGCCGTTGTCACCACCGGCGTTGCCGCAATTGGCGCTGCCATGCTGGTCAGTGCCACCGGTAGCACATCCGGGGGCGCGCTGGCCGCGCCCGCCGTTGCCAGCGTCACCCAGGTCAGCGACAACGACGTCAATGCCGTCGCACACGCAGTGCCCGCCTCGTCGCCCAGCCTTTACGGTTTCGCGCCACCAGCCGAGTCCGCAGCGGTCGGCAACGCGCAGTTCCGCATTGCGGCAAACCTGCCCAGTGGCCCCCTCGGCATCCCCGGCGTCGTTCTGCAGGCCTACAAACTTGCCGCCACCCGCGTCGCGGCCGAGAATTCGCAGTGCCAACTCCCCTGGTACCTGCTCGCCGGCATCGGCCGCATCGAGTCCGGTCACGCAGGCAACGGCAACGTCGATGAGTACGGCAACACCCGCACCAAAATCCGCGGCCCGGTGCTCGACGGCTCGCTGGCCGGCAACGAGGTGATTACCGATTCCGATGGTGGCGCGTTCGACGGTGACGCGCGACATGACCGCGCCATGGGTCCCATGCAGTTCATCCCGAGCACCTGGAAAGCCTGGGGCAGCGACGCCAACGGCGACGGCAAATCCGATCCAGACAACATCTTCGATGCGGCCTATTCGGCCGGTCGCTACCTGTGCCAGGGTGTCTCCGACATCATGGCCGACGGCTCCAAAGTGAACAATGTGCTGCGCTACAACCGCAGCGTCGCCTACGCCAATAATGTCCTCGGCTGGGCCGCCGCCTATGCCACCGGAGTGGTCCCCACCGAGGGCATCCCCGAGATGAACCACGCGGCGCCCACGACAGAAAAGAAAGATAAGAAGGACACCAAGGACGAGAAGCCCGGCGAGAGCACCGAGGATTCGACGACGTCCACCACCACACCGAAAGCGACGCAGCCGCAGCAGCACTGCCTCGGCGCGATCTGCCTGCCACCGGGAGTCGGCCCGCAGGCCGCGCCCAAGTCGACGCCGAAGCAGGCGCCGAAGTCCAGTGGTACGCAGCAGGCCACCCCGAAGGTAACGAGCACCAAGAAGCCGACGGTCACCAAGAAGCCAGCAAGCACCAAGGCCACTCCCCCCGGCCGCTGACGGCGCTGCGGTCCGGCTCACTAGACTGGGCACTGTGAGCACCACTGCAGCCCCCACCGAAGCCGCCGTTCGATCGGCACTCAGCAAGGTCAACGATCCGGAGATCGGCCGGCCGATCACTGATTTGAACATGGTGAAATCGGTGACCGTCGGTGACGACGGCAGCGTGGATGTCGGGATCTACCTGACCACTGCGGGCTGTCCGATGAAAGACAAGATCAGCAACCGGGTGAAAACTGCCGTCGCCGACGTTCCCGGGGCCGGCGAGATCCGCGTCGAACTCGATGTGATGAACGACGAGCAGCGCACCGCCTTGCGTAAGCAGTTACGCGGCGACCGGGCCGAACCGGAGATTCCGTTCGCCAAGCCGGGCAACTTGACCCGCGTCTACGCCATCGCCTCCGGCAAAGGCGGCGTCGGCAAGTCCAGCGTCACGGTCAACCTGGCTGTCGCGTTGGCGGACCGCGGCCTCTCGGTGGGCGTCCTCGACGCCGACATCTACGGTCACAGTATCCCGCGCATGCTGGGTAGTGACGCTAAGCCGACGCAGGTCGAGTCGATGATCATGCCGCCGCAAAGCCACGGCGTGAAGTTCATCTCGATCGGTCAGTTCACCGATGGCAATACCCCGGTCACCTGGCGTGGACCGATGCTGCACCGCGCGCTACAACAGTTTCTCGCCGACGTCTACTGGGGCGACCTGGACGTGCTGCTCCTGGATCTGCCGCCGGGGACCGGCGATGTCGCGATCTCCATCGCTCAGCTGATTCCAGGCGCGGAAATCCTGGTCGTGACCACCCCACAACAGGCTGCCGCCGAGGTGGCCGAGCGTGCCGGGTCGATCGCCCTGCAGACCAAGCAGAAGATCCTCGGTGTCGTGGAG
>NZ_JBAQWU010000276.1:0-2755 GCF_049299075.1 Gordonia sp. (in: high G+C Gram-positive bacteria) | reverse complement strand
AACATACCGGGCCCCCCGAATGGGTTACGGTCGAAGTCACCGCTTGACTTGCCAACGAGTAGGGAGAACGTCATGGCCGTCGCACCCGGATCGATGATCGCGGGGTATCGAATCGTCGAAGTGCTGGGCTCGGGCGGTATGGGCGACGTCTACCTGGTGGAGAACCCGCAGCTGCAGCGGCGCGAAGCGATGAAGGTGATCTCCACCGGCACCTCGAACACCGACTTTCTGACTCGTTTCACCAACGAGGCGCGGTCGGCCGCCGCGCTGGATCACCCGAGCATTGTCACCATCTACGCGTACGGCGTCGACAACGACACCCCGTGGTTCACCATGAAGCACCTGCGCGGCGCGGACCTGTCGAAGACGCGGCTCAACCCGGCCGACGCGGTGGAAGCGATCTCGCAGGTCGCCAGTGCGCTCGACTACGCCCACTCTCGGCACGTGGTGCACCGAGACATCAAGCCCGCCAACATCATTGGGACCCGGACCGACGGCGGAGTCTTTGACCGGGCGGTGATTCTGGATTTCGGGATCGTGAAGCTCGCGGACTCGCCGCAACTGACCGCGGTGAACACGGTGGTCGGCACCGCGGCCTACACCGCACCGGAGATCATCAACGGCGCCCCCGCCACCGGCGCCTCCGACCAATACTCGCTCGCCTGTACGGCCTACCAGCTCTTCAGTGGGCATGCCCCGTTCAACGCGGACTCGGCGACAGCCATGATGATGGCGCACCTCCAGCAGCAGCCGCCGGCGCTGGCGCAGATTCGGCCCGAATTGGCGCCGCTGGGCCCGGTGCTCGCGCGCGGTATGGCCAAGAACCCGGCCGACCGCTACCCGAGTTGCTATGCCTTTGCCGATGCGCTGAAGGCTGCGCTCACGCAGACCTCGTCCGGGGTCGCGACGACGGTGGCACCGATTCCGGTGCAGCCGCCGCAGACCTCCGGCGCCAGTCAGCAGTTCTCCAGTCCCCAACAGTTCTCCGGACCGCAACACTTCTCCGGGCCGCAGCACTTCTCCGGGCCGCAGCAGGCACCAGTTTCTCCGTACGCATCTGGACCAGCGAATTACGGTGCGGCGCAACAGTTTACGGGCATGCCGCAGCAGCCGGGCTGGCAGCCGGGGTCGTCGTCGGAAAAGAGCCGCAAGGGCCTGTGGGCCGGTCTGATCGCCGCGGCGGTGGCGGTGATCGCCATCGCCGGGACGTCGCCGCTGTGGTGGCCGAAGGGCGGGAACGACGAGCCAGCGGGTCCGCTAATTTCGGCGGGGCAGCAGCTTGCGGTGCGTGGCGGAACACTGTGCACCATCTCGCAGCAGAAGGAACTGTTCTGCTGGGGCGTCAATGAGTTCGGGCAGGTCGGCGACGGCAGCACCGCGCGGCGACAGAGCCCGGTCAAGGTGCCCGGGCTGACGAACGTCACCGCCGTCTCGATCGGCGGCTACCGCAGCGACACCGGAACCTACCCGGGGAGTACGTGCGCGGTGGCCGACGGCGACGCATGGTGTTGGGGCGCCAACTCGTCCGGCGAACTGGGCAATGGATCGACGCAGTCGAGCGACGTGCCGGTGCGGGTAAACGGGTTGGCGAAGGTCGAGACGATCGTCCACGCATTCGGCACCACCTGCGCGGTGACCCAGGGCGAGCAAGAGGTGTTCTGCTGGGGCTACGGTCGGTACGGGCAACTCGGCAGTGGGGGCGACAGCCCGCAGGACTCCCGGACGCCGGTCAAAGTACCGGGGCTGTCCGGGGTCACGGCGCTGACCGGTGACGGCGCCACCTTCTGTGCCGTCGCGCAGGCCAAGCTGTACTGCTGGGGTAGTAACTCCTCCGGTCAGCTCGGCATCGGATCCACCACGCAGCAGAACTCGCCGGTGGAGGTGACCGCACTGAAAGACGTCACGTCAGTGTCGCTGGGCTACAGCCACGACGACGAGTACCGCGTGCTGCAGAGCATCTGCGCCGTCTCGGAGAAGAAGGTCTTCTGCTGGGGCTCCTCCTGGGGCGACCGCAAGGTGCCGGGAGAGATCGCCGGCGTGAACAACGTCGAGCAGGTGGCTTTCGACGTGGGCACCGTCTGCGCAGTCACCGCCGAGCACGACGTCTACTGCTGGGGCAATAACCGGTTCGGTCAGGTCGGCAACGGATCGACCGATCGCGCGGAGGCTCCGATCAAGATCAACGGCGTGCCCGGTGTGTTCGCCGTCGCCACCGGCACCAGCATTTCGTGTGCCCGCGGCCAGAAGGGCGACGAGCAGTCGACCTACTGCTGGGGTAACTCGTGGGATGCCAATCCAGACCGCCCGACACCGCAGAAGATCAACATTCCGGCATAAGTCTCGCCGCATCGTCGCCCGTCACCGTCCGCCGGTTCCCACGCCGTTCGCCGGTTCCCCGGCCCTTCCTGGAGGGCGGCTGAACCGGCGGAGGACGGGCGAGCAGCGGGAGGGCGCGGGAGCGGGGCGACGTTGACGGATGTCGGACCCCGGAAGTAGTATCGAACGTAAGTTCGAACATTGGTGTATTCCCGGCCGATGGAAGCGGACGGTCGTAGTAGACGGTCGTTGACGACCGATCGTGTCAGGCGAGGGGAAGCGCATGTCCGATCTCAACGGGGATACCGGTGCGACGGTGGCGGCGCTGCGGCGCAAGCTGGCCGCGATGGGCTCGTCGGGGATCTCCGGCGACGGCGCCGCAGTGCTCGCGGTGCCCGAGCCGATCGCGGAGTTGTTGCCGCGACGCGGGCTGGTGCGC
>NZ_JBAQWU010000275.1:0-1739 GCF_049299075.1 Gordonia sp. (in: high G+C Gram-positive bacteria) | reverse complement strand
CTTGTCGCCGAAGAAGACGCCCACCGGGGTGGCGGTGAAGGTGTCCGCGCAGCCCATCTCCTGCGCGACCTGCAACATGACCGCATCGGAGTTGGTGAACGTGGGGTTGGTGACCACACCCAGCATGCGCCGCGCCTGCTCGTAGTGCGGGGTCAGCTCCGCTTCCCAGTCGGTGATGTCCGCCCACTGCGGATCGGTGAAGAACGGGCTGGTCGGCTTGTACAGCGTGTTGGCGTAGTTCAGCGAACCGCCGCCGACCCCAGCCCCCGCCAGGATCATCACGTCTTTGAGGACGTGGATCCGCTGGATACCCAGCAATCCCAGCTTGGGTGCCCACACGAACTTGTTGAGCCGCCAACTGGTCTTAGCGAACTCGTCGTCCGCGAAGCGGCGGCCCGCCTCGAACACCCCGACCCGGTACCCCTTCTCCACCAACCGCAACGCGCTCACGCTGCCGCCGAAACCGGAACCGATGATCAGGACGTCGAAGTCGGTGCTCGCCATGCCGACAATACTAATGTTCATTGTCACAATCGCGACAGCAAGCCTGCCCTTAGCTGGAGTCGCGCTGGGCGGCCCGATCCTGACGCACCTGCTCGGCCATCACGCTCGCGCCGGAGGTCAGCGCCGCGCGCCGCCACGGCAGCACGCCGTCGATCTCGATGGCGATTGACAGCGACAGCACGGTTCGGATCAGCACGATCAAGCCCAGGATCAGGGCGTCCTCGATGGACGGTTTGGAGGTGATAGTGCGCACCAGGTCCGCGGCCACCAGAATCTCCAGACCCAGCATGATCGCCCCGCCGAGGGTGCTGCGCACAATGCCGAACACGTCGGCCCCCCGCTGCCTGCGCAGCAGCGCCCGCATACCGAGGGTGAACGCCAGGATCAGTCCCAGCACCATCGCGATCGCACCGAGCGCCTCGAACACGACCGCGATCGTGGTAAACACGTCTTCCATCATCTTCTCCACGACTCAAATCTAAGCCATGGCCGGTGCCGTCGCGCCGCTCGACGGCTATCCCTGCTGAAGGCTCTCGGCAAACATGACGAGGATGCCGCTGGGACCGCGAAGATACGCGAGCTTCACGGAGTCTTGGTACGTGGCCACACCCCGCAGCGGATAGCAGCCGTGCCTCGCCGCGATGGCGATGACCTCATCGATGTCATCGACCCAGAAGGCGATGCGGTGCATGCCGATCTCGTTGGGCAGCGTCGGGTCAGTCTCGATCGCATCGGGATGGATGTACTCGAACATCTCGATCTGCCCGTCACCACCGGGCGTCTGAAGAACCGCGATCTTCGCGTGGTTCCCATCGAGGCCGACCGCCGTGTCCGCCCACTCGCCACTGACGGTGTCGGTGCCGACGACGGTCAGCCCAAGGTCGACGAAGAAGGCCATCGCCGCATCGAGATCACGCACCGCGATCCCGACGTTGCCGAACCTGATACCCACGCCGAGCATTCTAGCAACGACGTCGTCGTTGCCGGCTCGGCCGCGTGCCGCGGGGTCAGCCCCGGACCGAGAGTCCGACCTTCTGGAACTCCTTGAGATCGGCATATCCGGCCTTCGCCATAGAACGACGGAGCGCACCGATCAGATTCAGCAGACCGTCCGGATCGTCGGACGGGCCGGTCAACACGCGCTCCAGGCTGGGGCGTGCAGTCTCCGGCGCCACCTGCAGCAGCGCCCCGCGCGGGGTATCGGGGTGGGCGGCCGCCGACGGCCAGTACCAGCC
>NZ_JBAQWU010000274.1:0-2668 GCF_049299075.1 Gordonia sp. (in: high G+C Gram-positive bacteria) | reverse complement strand
GAGTACGACGGCACCCAGAACATCATCTCCAACGCCTCGTGCACCACCAACTGCCTTGGCCCGATCGCCAAGGTCCTGGAGGACTCGTTCGGCATCAAGCAGGGTCTGATGACCACGGTGCACGCGTACACCCAGGACCAGAACCTGCAGGACGCTCCGCACAAGGACCTGCGTCGCGCCCGCGCCGCCGCCCTGAACATCGTTCCGACCTCGACCGGTGCCGCCAAGGCCATCGGCGAGGTGCTGCCGGTGCTCAAGGGCAAGCTCGACGGCTACGCCCTCCGCGTGCCGATCCCCACCGGCTCGGTCACCGACCTCACCGTCGAGTTGGAGAAGTCGGCCACCGCCGAGGAGATCAACGCGGCGATGAAGGCGGCGGCGGACGGTCCGATGAAGGGCATTCTGAAGTACTACGACGCGCCGATCGTCTCGAGCGACATCGTCACCGATCCGCATTCCTCGCTGCTCGACGCCGGTCTGACCAAGGTGCTCGGCAACCAGGTGAAGGTCGTGTCCTGGTACGACAACGAGTGGGGCTACTCGAACCGCCTCGCCGACCTGATCACCCTCGTGAGCAAGTCGCTGTAAATATGGCTGTTCGCACCCTCAAAGACCTTCTGGCAGAAGGAGTTTCGGGCCGCGGCGTGCTGGTCCGATCGGATTTCAACGTTCCGCTCGACGGCGATGAGATCACCGACCCGGGCCGGATCTTGGCCAGCATCCCGACGTTGCGGCAGCTGGTGGACGCCGGTGCCAAGGTGATCATCACCGCACATCTGGGCCGCCCGAAGGGCGAACCGGACCCGGCGCTGTCGCTGGCGCCGGTCGCCGCCCGGTTGGCACAGGAGCTGGGCCGCAACGTCCAGCTCGCTGGCGACGTCGTGGGCTCCGATGCGCTGGCGCGCGCCGAGGGCCTCACCGACGGTGACGTGTTGCTGCTGGAGAACATCCGATTCGATCCGCGGGAAACCAGTAAGGACGACGCCGAGCGGCGCAAGCTCGCCTCGGCGCTAGTGGAGTTGGTTGGCGACGACGGCGCCTTCGTGTCTGACGGCTTCGGCGTCGTGCACCGCAAGCAGGCGTCCGTCTACGACGTGGCGCAGTTGCTCCCGTCGTACGCCGGTGATCTGGTGGCGACTGAAGTCGAGGTGCTCGGACGCATCACGACCGATGTCGAGCACCCGTACGCCGTCGTACTCGGCGGCTCCAAAGTGTCCGACAAGCTCGCGGTGATCGAGGCGTTGGCCCCCAAGGTCGACACCCTGGTGATCGGCGGCGGGATGGCCTTCACCTTCATTAAGGCCCAAGGCAGTGCGGTCGGCGATTCGCTGCTGCAGGCAGACATGATCGACACCTGCAAGGATCTGCTCGCCCGGTTCGGCGACGTGATTCACCTCCCGCACGACATCGTCGTCGCCGATGCGTTCGCCGCGGATGCGGACACGTCGATCGCGTTCACTGCCGACGGCTTCACCGACGGAATGGGCTTGGACATCGGTCCGGGCACCGTGGAACGGTTCTCCACCGTGTTGCGCGGCGCCAAGACTGTGTTCTGGAACGGCCCGATGGGCGTGTTCGAGTTCGAGAAGTTTGCCGCTGGCACCCGCGGCGTGGCCGAGGCGATCGCCACGGCCACCGAGGCCGGCGGGTTTAGCGTCGTCGGTGGCGGCGATTCGGCGGCCGCGGTGCGCTCGTTCGGCCTCCCGGACACCGCGTTTTCGCACATCTCCACCGGTGGTGGCGCATCCTTGGAATACCTCGAGGGCAAAGAACTACCCGGCCTCGCGGTACTGGAAACGGAAGGCTGATCCCATGGCTAAGGCACGCAAGCCGCTCATCGCGGGCAACTGGAAGTGCAACCTGAACCACTTCGAAGCGATCGCGCTGGTGCAGAAGATCGCGTTCACGTTGCCGGAGAAGTATTTCGACAAGGTCGACGTCACCGTGCTGGTGCCGTTCACCGACATCCGCAGCGTGCAGAGTCTCATCGACGGGGACAAGCTGCTGCTCACCTACGGTGCGCAGGACATCTCGTCCCACGACTCGGGTGCCTACACCGGTGAGATCAGCGGCGCCTTCTTGGAGAAGCTGGGCTGCACGTACGTCACCGTCGGGCATTCGGAACGCCGGACCCTGCACAACGAGACCAACGACGTGGTGCACGCGAAGACCACGGCGGCGCTACGCCACGGTCTCACGCCGATCGTCTGTATCGGCGAGGGTCTGCCGATCCGGGAGTCGGGCGAGCATGTGGCGTACAACGTCGAGCAGCTCAAGGCCTCGCTGGCGGGTTTCTCGGCCGAAGAGATCAGCAAGCTGGTCGTGGCGTACGAACCCGTCTGGGCCATCGGCACGGGCCGGGTCGCGAGCGCCCAGGATGCGCAGGAGGTGTGCGCTGCCGTGCGGGACGCTCTCGCGGACCTCTCCGACGCGGCTACCGCGGCTGGGGTGCGCGTCCTATACGGCGGTAGCGTCAACGCCAAGAACGTCGCGGAGATCGTCGGACAGCCCGACGTCGACGGCGCTCTGGTCGGCGGTGCGTCGCTCAAGGCGGCCGAGTTCGCTCAGCTGTCGGCCATCGCGGCCGGTGGGCCGTTGCTCTGATTGATACGGCGATCGCGTAGACTATGGCAGGTTGCCCTCACGGGCGGCCTGCCACAGTCGTTTT
>NZ_JBAQWU010000273.1:0-4921 GCF_049299075.1 Gordonia sp. (in: high G+C Gram-positive bacteria) | reverse complement strand
GTGGGGGCCGGAGCCGCCGGAGCAGCGGCCGGGGCCGCGCCGGGCTCACCGATCAGGGCGAGGGTGCCGCCGACGGCGACCACCTCGTCGGTGTCGGCGACGATCTCCAGGAGTACACCGGCGAACGGCGACGGGATCTCGGTGTCGACTTTGTCGGTGGACACCTCGACCAGCGGCTCGTCGACGGCGACGGTGTCGCCGACCTGCTTGAGCCAGTTGGTTACGGTGCCCTCGGTGACCGATTCGCCCAGTTCGGGCATGGTGACGGCCTGGCCGTCGGTGCTGCCCCCGGATGCGGCGGGAGCGGAGGCGACTTCGGCGGCCGGGGCGGATTCAACCTGGGCTTCGACCGGCGCGGCCTCCGCTTCGGAAGTCACTGGATCAGCAGCCTGGTGCGCGGGAGTCTCGGGAGCGTCGTCACCGGCGGCTTCGTCGGCTTCGCCGATCAGCGCGAGCTGGCCGCCGACCTCCACGACGTCGTCCTCGTGCGCGACGATCTTGAGCAGCACACCGCTGGCTGGTGCCGGGATCTCGGTGTCGACCTTGTCGGTCGAGACCTCCAGCAGCGGCTCGTCCGCGGTGACGGTGTCGCCCTCGCTCTTGAGCCACTGGGTGACGGTACCTTCGGTGACACTTTCACCCAGCGCGGGCATCTCGACGGAGAAGGCCATTGGTGTGTTGCTCCCAGTTCTGCTCGTGGCTCATGACGGTCAGGTTGACGCCCACCGGTATCGCGCGGTCGACGTTTCGCTCAAACACTACCCTTTTGCGCACAGTCCTTCAGGGGTCTCCCGGACTACCGGTCAGTACGAGGTCAGCCCCGTGCGGCAACGTCTTCCAGGACCGCGATCAGCGTCCGCACCGGGACGCCGGTGCCGCCCTTGCCGGTGTAGCCGAAGGCGCCGCCGGAGTTGAAGGCCGGCCCGGCGACGTCCACGTGCGCCCAGGCGATGTCCTCGCCGACGAACTCGCGTAAGAACATTGCCGCCGACAGCATTCCGCCCCAGCGATGGTTGGTGACGTTGGCCAGATCGGCGACCCGTGAGTTCAGATCGGACCGCAGTTCGGCGGGCATCGGCATGGGCCAGCCGTTCTCGCCGACCTCCTGGGAGATGTGGGCGACCCGGTCTCGGAACTCGTCGGTGCCCAGCACGCCCGGGGTGCGGGTGCCCAGCGCGATCATCTGCGCGCCGGTGAGCGTCGCAGTGTCGATCAGGTAGTCGGGCCGGTCCTCGCAGGCCCGGACGATGGCGTCGGCCAGCACCAGGCGGCCTTCGGCGTCGGTGTTGAGTACCTCCACCGTGGTGCCGCCGTACTGGGTCAGCACGTCACCGGGTCGCTGCGCGGTGCCCGACGGCATGTTCTCGGCCATCGGCACCGTCGCGGTGACGGCGAGGTCGAGGCCGAGTTTGGCTGCCGCGACGGCGGCCGCGATCACCGCGGCGGCCCCACCCATATCGGAGGTCATGTGGTCCATATTTGCGGCCGGCTTGATGGAGATACCGCCGGTGTCAAACGTGATGCCCTTACCGACCAGAGCGACCTTGGTGGCGGCGCCCGACGGTGCGTAGGTGAGGCGGACCAGCCGCGGCGGACGCGCACTGCCCTGACCGACACCCAGGATGCCGCCGTATCCGCTGTCGGCGAGGGCTTGCTCGTCGAGGATCTCGACCGTCAGACCCGCCTCGGCGGCGACCTTTCGGGCGCGGTCGGCGAACTCGCCCGGGCAGAGGTGGCTCGGCGGAGTGTTCACGAAGTCGCGGGCCAGCGCGACCGCGTCGGCGACGATAGTCGCGTGGTCGAGCTCGGCTCGGGCCTGCTTGGACTTCTGCGGAACCAGGAGCGAGACCTGCGTCGGCGGCTGCTTACCGTCGCGAGACTGTGCGGTCCGGAAGCCATCGAACCGGTAGGCGCCGAGGTAGAAGCCTTCGGCGGCGGGGCCTAGACCGGCGGCCGAGAGAGAGGAGACGACGGTGCCCGCGCCGTCGAGGGAACGCATCGCGGTGCCCGCCGCCTGCCGGATGGTCTCGGGGTTCTCGGCGTCGTCGGCCGAGCCCAGACCGACCGCGACCACCAGTCGGACCGGCAGCCCAGCGGGGGCCGGAATGGTGGTGATGTCGTTCTTGGCACCGGTCGCCTGAACAGCTTTCAGTGCGGCAGTGATCGCCTCGGCGGACGCATCGTCGAGCAGATCCTCGGTCACCAGGAGGGTCAGGTCGCCGGGAGGCTGTTCGGCGGAGGCCTTGTCTGCGGCAATGAGCCCGATCACCAGGACGTCGTCGCCCGAACTCAGTGCGGTGGCGAGATCCAGGCGCGGGCCGCGGTCGCGGGCGTCGCGGAGGCCGGTGGACGGGTCACGAAGATCGTTGCTGCTCACGCCGATCCACTCTGCCACAGGCCGCGGCCGGTCGGGCGGCTCGGCGCGCTACGGTAAGGCCATGACCGAACTGCTCGCTGGCCCGATCGCCGCCCGCCACACCGCACTGGGAGCCACCTTCGCCGAGTTCGGCGGCTGGGATATGCCCGTCGCCTACTCGAGCACCGGTGCCGAGCACGACGCCGTGCGCACGAGCGTCGGCATCTTCGATGTGAGCCACCTGGGTAAAGCTCTGGTCACCGGACCGGGCGCGGCCGTGCTGATCAACGACACCCTGACGAACGATCTGGGCAAGATCGCTCCGGGTAAGGCGCAGTACACGCTCTGCTGCAATGACCGCGGGGGTGTGATCGACGACCTCATCGCCTATCTGGTGTCCGACGATGAGGTCTTCCTCGTGCCCAATGCCGCGAACACGGCCGCCGTGGTGGCGGCCCTGGCCGCCGCGGCGCCCGCTGGCATCGAGGTGACCGACCAGCATCGCGACTACGCGGTCTTCGCGGTACAGGGCCCGCAAGCGCCCGCGGTACTCGAGGCGCTGGGCCTGCCGTCGGACATGGAGTACATGGCCTTCGCCGATGCCGACCTGACCGTCGACGGCGCCCGGTACCCGGTGCGGATCTGCCGCAGCGGGTACACCGGGGAGCGAGGCTACGAGGTGCTGCCACGCTGGGCCGACGCGGGTCCGGTATGGGATGCGCTGATCGCCGAGGTGACTGCGCGCGGCGGTCTGCCCGCCGGACTGGGGGCGCGCGACACGCTGCGCACCGAGATGGGCTACGCGCTACACGGACACGAACTGAACAAAGACATCACACCGGTGCAAGCGCGCAGCTCGTGGGCGGTGGGCTGGCACAAGCCGTCGTTCTTCGGGCGCGTGGCGCTACTGGCCGAACGCGAAGCCGGTCCGACACGCAGGCTGATCGGACTGAAAGCCAACGGCCGCGGCATTCTGCGCGCGGGCTGCCCGGTGCACCTGGCGCCAGGGCTGCCGGTGATCGGGGAGTGCACGTCCGGGACGTTCTCGCCGACGCTCAAGGCCGGTATCGGGCTGGCACTGGTGGAGAGCCTGGCTGGGCTCAAGCCGGGTGACGAGGTGACCGTCGACGTCCGCGGGCGCGCCGTGGCATGCACTGTCACCACGCCGCCGTTCGTGGAAAGCCACGTCTGACCCGGCAACCGCCGGAGCGCGCGAAAAGCTCTTGGCATGCGGCGCTATTCTTGAGCAATGACCCTGGAGTTCACCCGCACCGATCACCCGCATCCCGTCTCCGACGGCCGGCGTGCGGAAATTCTGCAGGCACCCGGTTTTGGTCGGCATTTCACCGATTACATGGTGACGATCGACTTCGACCGCGAGCGCGGATGGCACCGGGCGCGGGTGACCCCGTACGGGCCGATTGCCTTGGATCCGGCGGCAATGGTCCTGCACTACGCGCAAGAGATCTTCGAGGGCCTCAAGACTTACCGGCAGCCCGACGGCTCGCTGGCCGCCTTCCGGCCGGAGGCGAATGCCGAGCGCTTCAACAACTCCGCACGGCGGCTGGCGATGCCCGAACTGCCGGTCGACGACTTCGTCGCCGCGCTGCGCCAGCTGGTGGCCGTCGACCACGGGTGGGTTCCGCAGGCTGGCGGTGAGGAGTCGCTGTACCTGCGGCCGTTCATGATCGCGACCGAGGCCAGCCTTGGGGTGCGCCCGGCCGACGAGTATCGCTTCGTCGTCATCGCTTCGCCGGCCGGCGCGTACTTCGCCGGCGGTGTGAAGCCGGTCAGCGTGTACCTGTGCACCGAGTATGTTCGGGCCTCACCGGGCGGGACCGGAGCGGCCAAGTTCGGCGGCAACTACGCCGCCTCGCTGCTCGCCCAGGCGCAGGCCGCCGAGGAAGGCTGCGATCAGGTGGTCTGGCTCGACGCGATCGAACGCCGCTACATCGAGGAGATGGGCGGTATGAACCTGTTCTTCGTCCTCGGCGCCGGCCGCGATGCCGAAATCGTCACCCCGGAGCTGTCGGGCTCGCTGCTGCCCGGAATCACCCGCAACTCCCTGCTGACGCTGGCCACCGACGCAGGCTACCGCGTCAGTGAACGCAAGATCAGTACCGACGAACTGCGCGCGGGGGTGACCAGCGGGGCGATTTCGGAGGTCTTCGCGTGCGGCACCGCCGCGGTGATCACCCCGGTCGGCCGGGTCAAGAGCGCCACCGACGACTACCTCATCGGCGACGGCGCTACCGGACCGGTGACGCAGGAACTGCGCGACACCCTGACCGGTCTGCAGCGCGGCACCGTCGTCGACGCGCACAGTTGGATGACCACGCTCTACGCGTAGACCGCGGGTCAGACGAGGAGAGCGACGAGCGCGATCGTCGTGCTCAGTTCGATCGTGGCGCCCAACACATCGCCGTTGCTTCCGCCCATGCGGCGGGCACAGTGACGGGTGAAGGCGTAGGCGAAGACGGCCACCACGACGACGGTGACTAGAGCACCGATCAGATCGGCCAACTGCAGCGACGCAGCCGCCCACCCCGCTGATCCGAGCCGGCC
>NZ_JBAQWU010000272.1:0-10288 GCF_049299075.1 Gordonia sp. (in: high G+C Gram-positive bacteria) | reverse complement strand
AGCCGCACCAGTGTCGGTGCCGGTGGGGGCTGCGGTGTCGGTGGCGGCCGCCGCGGCCGCGACCACGCCCTGGTCGTCGGCCGGTGCGGCATCGCTGACCACAACTGGTGGCAGAAACAGCGGAGCGGCCTGCACACCGCCAGCCGGCGCGGCCGCTGGTTCCTCGACGACAACAGCCGAGAACAGCGACGCTGTTGCCGGAGCGCCGGTCGCCGCGGGTGCGGCCTCGGCGGACTCACCAGTCAGGCGTGCGGCCACGGCCTGGGCCTCGTCGCGGCTGACCGACGAGGACGCCGATCGAGCCGCAATACCTAGTTCCGCCAAGTGTGCGAGCACATCCCGGCTGGTTACTCCCAGCGCTCGGGCGAGTGCGTGCACGCGCTGGCGGAGCGGAAATTCTTCTGCCGAATGATCCGAGCCCTGGGCATCGGTCGGCGACCCGTTAACGGTCACGTATCTCCTCGCGACCCCCGGGCGCGTCGGCGCTGGTGACAGATTCCCGCCACTGCGAACGACGCGGCCACGCGAGGGCCGTCCCTATGTGTGCGGCCGCTAAGCGGCCGGTGTTGTGTGGTCTTCGCGTCGGAAGGGAACTGTTCCCTCGACGCCTTGCTTGTTACCTGACTACTAGCGCGCTCACCGTGGGTGACGGTCGCTGCGCGGAAGCAAGTCCGATCCGGGCTGTCAAAGTGTGACAGCCCCGACTCCGCAAGTATCCCACATGTTCACCCGGAATCCCGCATAGGGCGACACAATCGAGCAGAACTACCGAGCAGTGTCCTCGGGCTTCAGCCGTTGAGCGCGGGAAACCAGAGCGCGATCTCGCGCGCAGCCGACTCCGGCGAATCCGAGCCGTGAACGATGTTGAACTGCGTCTCCAAGGCGAAGTCGCCCCGGATCGTGCCCGGGGTGGCCTTCTCCACCGGATCGGTGCCGCCCGCCAATTGGCGGAACGCCGGGATGGCCCGTTCGCCTTCGACCACCATGGCCACAACCGGACCCGAGGTGATGAATTCCAGCAGGTCTCCGAAGAAGGGGCGCTCGGAGTGCTCGGCGTAGTGTGCCGCCGCCACCTCGGTGCTCACCAGGCGTAGCTCCAGAGCGGCCAGGGCCAGGCCTTTGCGCTCGATGCGGGCGATTACTTCACCGATGAGTCCACGCTGGACACCGTCGGGTTTGATGAGGACGAGAGTCTGTTCAGTCACGAGGCAATACTGTACTGCCTCCGGACCGGAGGTTCTCGACAGGCCGGGTGATCCTCAGCGCGGGCAGTACTGGCGTTCGACGGACCACACGCCGTAGTCGAATAGATTGCCCGCCGACGACTGCAGGTCGATGATGATCTGCACGCAGGCACCCGGGGTGCGGACGGCGGCGTCGAGTTCCCTGGTCATCTGCGTCGCCAGCGCCGTGTTGGCCGGTCGGTACTGCGGCGGGACCGGCAGCGCGCGAATCGCCTCGCCGGGCCGCTGCGCCGCCAGCCACCGGGTGGCATCGCGCGTGGCCAGGTAGCCGAAGGCTCCGGACGGCACCGGCATCGGGGCACCGGGCTGGACCACATCGTCGTCGATCGGTCCCGGGGTCTGTCGGCCCATCTCCGGCGGGCTGGCGTGCCGATCCTGCTGGGCCTTGAGGCCGTCGGTGTCGATCGGCTCGTTTCGGCTACCACCGGCCACAATTGCTGCAGGCGGCAAGATGTTCGGGACAGCCTGCGCCGGTCCGCTCAGCAACAGCGCACCGACCAGCGGCAACGCCGCCATGGCAGCAACGATTGATCGACGACTCATGTCACCCGTTTCTTCTCTGCCCGGCCCCGCGAAGCCCCCCGGCAATTGGCGTGTTGTCCGATTGTAGCGGAGATCACCGAGGTCGCTGACCAGGCAGCATGCCCCGGTCGATGCGGCGCTGGACGTCGCGCTTGAGGTAGACGAGGTAGAGCCACACGCAGAGGAAAACCACGCCAACCACCGCGATCGACCAGTGGAACAGACCGCCTCCGATCACCGCAGCCTGCATGCCGAGGTTCGCACTGAACGCCCACGGGCGGCTCTGCACCCCGCACAACAGAATCAGCAGCAGACAGACGACGCCCAGGTACGCCCCCGACGCCGCGGTCACTCCGCCGCCGAGGGTGGCGACCACTGGGAAGGTCAAGCCGATGACGATCGCCTCCAGGATCAGCACGGCCGAGTTGATACCGCGGAAGCCCTTCCACGGATCGGCAGCCGGTGCGGTGAATCTGGATTCACCGGTGGCCGGATTGTCGATGGCCGGATTGTCTGTCATTGCGGCTCCTTGCCGAACAGCGTCCGGGCCGCGCCCGCGGTGACCACCGAACCGGTGATCACCACACCCGCGCCGGACAGGGTCTCGTCCCCGATCCCGGAACCCCCGATCCCTGAGCCTGCCGAAGGACCGTCCTCGGCCAACGCCAGGGCGGCGTCGATCGCGTCGGGTAGGAAAGGCTCGATCAGCACGCGATCTTCGCCGAAGATCTCGATGGCGAGCTCGCCGAGGACTTCCGGATCCAGGCCGCGCGGCGACCCGTTGTAGGTGATGACGACGGAGGCAAGCACCGGTTCGAGCTGGTCGAGGAAGCCGCGGGCGTCCTTATCGTCGAGCATGGCGATAACGCCGATCAGCCGCCGGAAGTCGAACTCCTCGGTCAGCGTGCGGGCGAGCGCCTCGCTGCCGTGTGGGTTGTGTGCCGCGTCGACAAAGACACTCGGCGCGCTGCGCACACGTTCCATCCGACCCGGGCTGGTGACGGCCGCGAACCCGGCGCGCACCTGGTCGATATCGAGCTGTCGGTTGGCGCCGGCACCGAAGAAGGCTTCCACCGCAGCCAGCGCGAGCGCGGCGTTCTGCGCCTGGTGCTCGCCGTGCAGCGGCAGAAAGATCTCGTCATAGACACCGCCGAGACCCTGTATCGACAGCAGTTGGCCGCCGACCGCGGTCGTCGAGTCGAGCACCGTGAACTCTGAATTCTGGCGCGCGACGACGGCGTCAGCTTCCACCGCAGCCCGCAGCAGCACCTCCATCGCTTCAGGCTCTTGCCCGCCGATCACTGCGACGGCGTCGTCGGGCACCAGTGCCTCTGGGTCGCCGGCGGTGATGATTCCGGCCTTCTCCCCCGCGATCTCGGCGAGCGTGTCGCCCAGGTAGTCGGTGTGGTCGAGGCCGATCGGCGTGATCACCGCGACTTTCGAGTCGATCACGTTCGTGGCGTCCCAGCGCCCACCCATGCCGGTCTCCACGACCGCCACCTCAATCGGCGCCTCCGCGAATGCCGCGTAGGCCATCGCCGTGAGTACCTCGAATTTGCTCATCCGCGGACCGCCCTGATCGGTCGCAGTCTCGTCGACCATCCCGATATACGGCGCCAGATCACGGTAGGTCTCGACGTAGAGCTGCGGGCTGATCGGCTCGCCGTCGATCGCGATGCGTTCGGTCACCAGTTGTAGATGCGGGCTGGTGATCCGGCCGGTGCGGCGGCTGAAGGCCCGCAGCAGCGAGTCGATCATCCGCGTCACCGACGTCTTGCCGTTGGTACCGGCGACGTGGATCGACGGATAGGCCCGCTGCGGATTGCCGAGCAGTTCCAGCAGCGCGGTGATGCGCGTCAGGGAGGGCTCAATTTTTGTCTCCGGCCAGCGCAAGTCGAGTTCGGCCTCCACCGCGGCCAGCTCGGCCAGATCGGACTCGCGGTCGCTCGACCGATCGTGCGGGCCGGTCACCGGGCTGCCAGCTCTTCGAGCTTGGCGCGCAGCCGATCCACCTCGGCGATCGCGAGTTCGCGACGGGCGGTGATCTTGGCGACCACCGCATCCGGAGCCTTGGCCAGGAACTGCTCATTGCCCAGCTTGGCGGTGGTGCCAGCCAACTCCTTCTCGGCGGCGGCCAGATCTTTGGCGGTGCGTTTGCGTTCAGCTTCCACATCGACCTGCCCGGAGGTGTCGATCGCGACGGTCGGCATACATGCCGACAAGCGCACCTCGACGGTGGCGGTCGCAGTGAAGTCCTCGCTCGCATCGGTGAGCTTGGCCAGCGCGGTCAGATACGGACGGACGTCATCGAGCTCGGCGGTCAATCCGCTGACCTGGGCGGCCACCCGCTGCCCCGGGTTCAGGCCCTGGTCGCTGCGGAATCGGCGCACCTCGGTGACCAGCTTCTGCAGGTCTTCGATGGCGGTGGCGGCCGCGTCGTCGTACGGTTCGCCGGACGGCTGCGGCCAGGACGCGAGGACGACGGACTCTTCGCCGGTCAGCGCCTTCCACAAGGTCTCGGTGACGAACGGCATGACCGGCGACAGGGCGCGCAGCAATTTGTCCAGCACGGTGCCGAGCACCAGCGCAGTGGTCGCGGCCCGGTGGGCGCTCGCCTGATTCTGCACTTTGGCCAGTTCCAGGTACCAGTCGCAGACCTCGTCCCACGCGAAGTGGTAGAGCGCCTCGCAGGCTTTGGCGAACTCGTACACCTCGAAACCGGCGTCAACGTCGGCCAGCACCGCATCGAGCCGGCCCAGGATCCAGCGGTCGGCGACGGTGAGTTCGGCGCGCGGCGGCAGCTCTCCTCGGCGCGCACCGTTCATCAGCGCGAACTTGGTGGCGTTGAAGAGCTTCGTCGCGAAGTTCCGGGCGCTCTGCGCATTGGACTCACCGACCGAGATATCGGCACCGGGATTGGCGCCCCTGGCCAAGGTGAAGCGCAGCGCGTCAGCGCCGAATCGGTCCACCCAGTCCAGCGGGTCGATGCCGTTGCCCTTGGACTTGCTCATCTTGCTGCCGTGCTCATCGCGGACGAGGCCGTGCAGGAAGACGTTCTCGAACGGAACCAGCGCCTTCCGTCCGGCCAGTCCGGCATCGTCGAGCGTGCCCACGTAGGTGCCGAACATCATCATCCGGGCCACCCAGAAGAACAGAATGTCGTAGCCGGTGACCAGCACCGACGTCGGATAGAACTTGTCCAGTTCGGGCGTCTGGTCGGGCCAGCCCATCGTCGAGAACGGCCAGAGTCCGGAGCTGAACCAGGTGTCCAGGACGTCCGGGTCCTGTTCCCAGTCCGCCGGGGCGGCCTCGTCGGGGCCGAAGCAGGCCGCTTCGCCGTCGGGGCCGTACCAGATCGGGATGCGATGGCCCCACCAGAGCTGACGCGAGATGCACCAGTCGTGCATGTTGTCGACCCAGTCGAACCAGCGCGGCTCCTGGCTCTTCGGATGGATCACGGTGTCGCCGTCGCGCACCGCCTCGCCGGCCGCCTTCGCGAGTTGATCGACCTTGACCCACCACTGCATGGACAGCCGCGGTTCGACGGTCTCGCCGGACCGCTCGGAGTGCCCGACGCTGTGCAGGTAGGGGCGGACTTCTTTGACGATCCGACCCTGCTCGGCGAGTGCCTCGCGGACCTTCACCCGCGCATCGAAGCGGTCGAGGCCGTCGAACACGGTTCCGGTGCCCTCGATGCGACCGGCCTTGTCCATGATGGTCGGCATCGGCAGGTGGTGGCGCAACCCCATCTCGAAGTCGTTGGGGTCGTGCGCGGGGGTGATCTTCACCGCACCGGAGCCGAATTCGGGGTCGACGTAGCTATCAGCGATCACCGGGATCGCGCGCTCGAGGAAGGGATGGGCCAGTTCGGTGCCGACCAGGTGGCGGTAGCGCTCATCATCGGGATGGACGGCGATCGCGGTGTCGCCGAGCATGGTCTCCATGCGGGTGGTGGCCACCACGATGTGCGGCTCGTCGTCGTTCATCGATCCGTAGCGGAAGGAGACCAGCTCGCCGTCGACCTCGGCGAATTTCACTTCGATGTCACTGATCGCGGTCTGCAGCACCGGCGACCAGTTGACTAGACGCTCGGCGCGGTAGATCAGCCCGTCGTCGTACAGCTTCTTGAAGATGGTCTGCACGGCGCGCGAGAGACCGTCGTCCATGGTGAAGCGGTCGCGGCTCCAGTCGACGCCGTCGCCGATCCGCCGCATCTGACCGGCGATGGTGCCGCCGGATTCGGCCTTCCACTCCCAGACCTTCTCCAGGAAAGCTTCGCGGCCCAAATCCTCTCGACTGGTGCCCTCGGCAACCAGCCGGTTAGCGACGATGTTCTGAGTGGCGATGCCAGCGTGGTCCATACCCGGCAGCCACAACACCTCGTAGCCCTGCATGCGTTTGCGGCGAGTCAAGGTGTCCATCAGCGTGTGGTCCAGCGCGTGACCCATGTGCAGTGAACCGGTGACATTTGGCGGCGGCAACACGATCGAGTAGCCCGGTTTGTCGCTCGTGGGATCGGCGGTGAAGTACCCGGCCGCTACCCAGCCGTCGTAGAGCGATTCCTCGTGCTCAGCGGGATTCCAGGCAGCGGGAAGCGAATTGCTCGCGTCGGGGTTCGTCACGTGCCCATTCTAGGCAAAGCCGGGCGAGCGCTCCCGTCCGGCACTGGAACCGCCGCCCGGGCGGTCGGCCACGGGCTCGGTACCTGCTCCCCTTTCACCATAGCGCGGCACCCGGGGCTTGCCGCAAGGGCCAGGTGGGCATGCATAATCGCTGCTCACCCCCGTAAGGAGACTCGATGCCGATGGCCCACCCTGCCCGCTCGCGCTTTCACCTGACCGATGCCGCGAAGGCCGATCCCGCCCTGATTGACGACGACGATGCCGTCCTGGCCAGGATCGACGACGCCGTGGCGCATCAACTCACGGCGATGACCGACCGACTCAACGCGCTTCGCCGGGTTCCGGCGCGCGCCGGACGCGAGGCCGCAGAACGCGATTCGGAGATCCGCGCGGTGACCGCCCAGGTGGCGCTGCTACGCCGCTCCGGTGCGCACCTGTGCCTGGGCCGAATGACCGACGACGCCGAGGTGCGCACCTATCTCGGCCGTCGCGGGGTCAGCGATGCCGACGGCGCCGGACTGCTTCTCGACTGGCGCACACCGGCGGCCGCCCCGTTCTTCGCCGCGGCCCGCGACCAACCGTCCGGCCTCGTGTCTCGCCGGCGCTATCGGTGGTCGGGCAACCGCGTCGTCGACTACTGGGATGAGCCGCTGACCGATGCGGCGCTGGACGCCATGTCGACTGCCACGTTGAATGCAGAATCGTCGTTCCTCGCCGCACTCAGCCGGTCCCGGTCGACCACCATGGACGACGTGCTGGCCACTCTCGCCGCCGATCAGAGTGCAATCCTGCGCGACGGTTCGACGGGAACGCTGGTGGTCGACGGTGGACCAGGCACCGGTAAGACGGTGGTCGCCCTCCATCGCGCCGCCTACCTGCTGTACGCCGACAGCCGGGGGTCGGCGGCCCGCGGCGGCGTGCTCTTCATCGGCCCCACCCCAGAGTTCCTGAACTACGTAGCCGAGGTGCTCCCCGACCTGGGCGCCGAGGGCACCCGGTTCGCTACCCTGAGCGACCTGGTCGCCGAGGGTGTCGCGGCCACCGAAGAGGGTGATCCGGTGGTCGCAGCGTTGAAGTCCCGACTGACCGGCGCGATCACCCCGGCGGTGGCCTTTTATCAGGACATTCCGGATGAATCGTGCACTGTGGAGACCTCCGACGGGCCGATCACCGTGACCCCGGCCGACTGGGCGGTGGCCGTCGATCAACTCGAGGCGGGGACTCCACACAATGAGGCGCGCCCGAAGATCCTTGCAGCACTCGCCGAGTATCTCGAAGCACCGCTGTCCGGGAACCCCAAGTTGCGCGCGCTGCTGCGCCGCTTCTGGCCGTTGATCGACGCGACCGATCTGATCGGAGATCTCTGGACGGTGCCGGCTTTCCTGCGGCATTGCGCACCGACGCTGTCTGTCGGCGACGTTCGCGCCCTACAGCGTCACGATCCGTCGGCCTGGACCACCGCCGACCTTCCACTTCTTGATACCGCACGCAACCTTTTGGGCAACAAAGACTTTGAGGCCCAAACTCGACGCCGAAGCAGTTCCGTGGCCGAGCAGACACAAGTGATGACCGAGGTGATCGACGAACTGGTCGCCGCCGACGATGACCGCGAAGGCCTGGTGCAGCAGTTCGCCTTCGGCGGTATGACGGAGCTGACCCTCGATGAGAGCGGCCTGGAGGGGTTCGCCGCCGACCGCCTGGCCGGGCCGTTCGCGCACATCGTCGTCGATGAGGCGCAGGAACTGACCGACGCGCAGTGGGCGATGCTGCGCCGTCGTTGCCCGGCGGGCGGATTCACCGTCGTCGGCGATCGCGCACAGGCCCGGCTCGGCTTCGAGGAATCGTGGGAGGACCGCCTGGCGCGCACGGGTCTGCGCGGTATTCGAGTATCGCGACTCTCGCTGAACTACCGGACCCCACGCGAAGTGATGGACTACGCGAGCATCGAGATCGGCCGGGTCCTCCCCGGCGCGGCGGTGCCCGAGTCGATTCGCAGCAACGGCCTTCCGGTGCGCGAGTGCACCGGCGCCGAACTGCCCGTGCTCCTCGCGCGTTGGCTGTCCGCCAACGAGGGAACAGTGTGCGTGATCGGCACGGCGGAGCGACTCGGCTCGCTGCCGGCGCATCCGAGGGTGAGCCGCGTGCTGCCGAGCGACACCAGCGGCCTGGAGTTCGACCTGGTCGCGGCGTGGGCGCCGGCCGATTTCGGTGCGGGATTACCCGGCGCGGTGTCCCGTTACATCGCGATGACGCGGGCCACCGCCGAGCTCGTCATCGTGACGTGACCGGCAGACTCAGAGAGCGAAGGTGGCCCCGCCCGGGATCGCCCAGACCCCCGGCGACACGATCGTGATGGTCCCGACGATCTGACCTGGTCCGGGGCTGATCTTGACTTCGAGCGGGCCGCTGAACGGACCCGGGCACGGACGGACGGTGACCGAGCCGCCGCGGCCCGAGGACACGTTCGTGTAGTCGTAGCGCACGTACTTGCCGGCGGCACCGCGATTGCAGGCGTCGCCGCCCGGCGCGCTCAGGTACGCCTGACCGACGACATTCGCGGTCCGCACCCGGATCGCCGCGGCATATCCGCTCCACGCGCCGAGGCCCATCGAGAGAACCCCGTTCGCCGGGATCTGCTGCACCGCGATCGGTGCGGCCTGCGCGGGCGCTGCGGTCAGGGTGGCCGCGCCGAGCGCACCCGCAGCGAGCACCGCCGCCCCCGCTACCCGGAACTTCCGCACCGAAGAATTGCTGACGGCCATGACTTCTCCTCCCGCTCAGGACCAGCGAAGTGCTGTACCCGGTATGTCTGCGAGAAACGTTCCGGTGTTACACAGCTCACACCCCGGAGTACCTCCGGCTCGGCTACACGCGCAGTCGGTGCAGGTCTTCGGGTGCGTCGACGTTCGTCAGCCAGGTCGCGTCGGAGACGCCGACGCGGTGGGTCACGATCGCGTCCAGGGCGGCCAGCATGCGCTGCTCCCCTGCGGCGATGAGTTCGGCCAGCTGCGGCACAATGCGCGTGCGGTAGATGGCGGCCATCGGATGATCGCGTCCACCCTCGTGTACCACCACAGCGTCGGTGGAGACCGTCAGCGCGTGCAGCAGCTCGTCGATCAGCTCAGGTTGAATCAGCGGCATATCGGTCGCGCAGACAAAGGCAACGGGCGATCCGGCCGCTTCGGCCGCCTCCAGTGCGGCAACCAGGCCACCGAGCGGCCCGGCACCGGTCGGCTCGGTCGTAATCCAATCAACCCCGGCCACATCGCTGAGTTCGGCGTATGCCTGCGAGGTGGGGGCAGCGGCCACCAGGACCGGGTCGCACCGCTGCGCGATCACATCGGTCACGACCGTCAGCATCGGCCGCCCTTCCCATTCGAGAGATGCTTTGTCCTGTCCCATCCGACGGGATCGACCGCCCGCCAGAACGACGCCAGCGAGGTTGAGGTGCCTGTGCTCAGTCATGAGGCCATTGTGTCCGCAAAACTGTTGCCCGATAGGCAGATTGGTGCGATCTACGCGCCCGGCGCGATCACGCCGCAGGCGACGCGCGCGCCCGCGTCACCGGTCGCCATTGTCTGCGCGTCCGGACCGGGCGTGCCGTCGTTCTGCCGGTACTTGTCGGCCGGAACGTTGGCGAAGTTGTCGGCGCCAGCATGGATGATGATCGACGTTCCGGCCCCGGCCTGCAGGTCGGCCTTCGTGAAGGCACTCGTCGTCGTCTCTAGGCGCGCGTCGCCGCCCGCGCGCACCTGCAGCGAGGAGAGGTCGCCGCTCGACGGATGCCCGGTGTGGCCGGGCGCCTGGAAGTGACCGCCCGCGGAGGTAAAGTCGCCCTCGCACTTGCCGACCGAGTGGATGTGCAGGCCGTGGAATCCCGGCGTGAGCACGCCGGGCTTC
>NZ_JBAQWU010000271.1:0-2190 GCF_049299075.1 Gordonia sp. (in: high G+C Gram-positive bacteria) | reverse complement strand
GCAGACACCGCAGCGACGCGAAGGCTTCCGCAGGGTGATGCTGAAGCTGGGCGGCGAGATGTTCGGTGGCGGATCTGTCGGCCTCGATCCCGATGTGCTCGGTACGGTCGCCGACCAGATCGCCGAGGTGGTCGCCAGCGGTGTGCAGGTCGGCATCGTGATCGGTGGCGGCAACTTCTTCCGTGGCGCCGAGCTGCAGCAGCGTGGCCTGGACCGGTCGCGCTCGGACTACATGGGCATGCTCGGCACCGTAATGAATTGCCTTGCGCTGCAAGATTTTCTGGAGAAGCGCGGCATCGACACCCGCGTCCAAACGGCGATCACTATGGGGCAGGTTGCCGAACCGTACATTCCGCTGCGCGCGGTCCGGCACCTGGAGAAGGGTCGCGTGGTGATCTTCGGGGCCGGAATGGGTATGCCGTACTTCTCCACCGATACGACCGCCGCGCAGCGCGCCCTGGAGATCAAAGCCGAGGCCGTGTTGATGGCGAAGGCCGTCGACGGCGTCTATTCCGACGACCCGCGCACTAACCCCGACGCCACGTTGTTCCGCGAGATCACCCACCGCGCAGTGTTGGAGAAGGAACTCAAGGTGGCCGACGCGACCGCGTTCTCGCTATGCATGGACAACAACATGCCGATTCTGGTGTTCAATCTTCTCCAACGGGGAAATATCGCCCGCGCTGTCGCGGGGGAGCCGATCGGTACGCTGGTCGCTTCCTGACTGCGCTCACCACCCACCCTGACCGATAGGACTTTCGATGATCGACGAGACCCTCTTCGACGCCGAGGAGAAGATGGAGAAGGCCGTCGCGCATCTGCGCGAGGACATGCAGTCCATCCGCACCGGCCGCGCCAATCCGGCGATGTTCAACCGAATCATGATCGAGTACTACGGCGCGCTGACGCCGATCACTCAGGTCTCGAGCATCAATGCCCCGGAGCCGCGGATGATCGTCATCAAGCCGTATGAGCCGTCCACGATGGGCGACATCGAGACGTCGATCCGTAACTCCGACCTCGGCGTGAATCCGACTAATGACGGCAACGTGATCCGGGTGGCGATTCCGCAGCTCACCGAGGAACGTCGCCGTGACTTGGGTAAGCAGGCGCGCGGCAAGGGTGAAGACGCCAAGATCGCGGTGCGCAACGTCCGCCGTAAGGCCGTCGACGAGCTCAAGCGCATCGAAAAGGACGGCGAAGCCGGCCAGGACGAGGTGCGGGCGGCCGAGAAGGACCTCGACAAGACCACGCACGGGTACACCGAGCAGATCGACGACGTGGTGAAGCACAAGGAAGCCGAGCTCCTCGAAGTATGACCACCGATTCACAGCCGAAGGCGTCCAGGGCCGGGCGCGACCTCCCCGCCGCGATCGGGGTCGGGCTGGCGTTGGGCGTCATGCTCATCGGCGTGCTCGCCTACGTGCCGCGGGTGTGGTTCGCGATCGTCGCGGTGGCTCTGGCGGTGGCTACCTATGAGGTGGCCAAGCGGTTGCGCGAGGGCGGTCAGCAGGTCGCGCTGATCCCGCTGCTGATCGGCGGCCAGGCCATCATCTGGTCAACGTGGCCGTGGGGTCCGACCGGTGCGTTGGTTGCGTTCGCCGCCACGGCGCTGGTGATCCTGGTGTGGAAGTTGTTTGCCCAGGGGCTGTCGGCGGCGCCGCAGGAGTTCACCCGAGATGCGGCGCTCTCGTTGCTGGTGCTCACCTGGATCCCGCTGATGGGTGTCTTCGCCGTTGACATGGTGCAGCAGGGTGTCGGTGACGACCCCGACGGCGGACGCTACCGGGTCTTCACCTTCCTGATCGTGTTGATCTGCTCGGACGTCGGCGGCTACACGGCTGGCGTCCTGTTTGGCAAACACCCGATGGTGCCGGCGATTAGCCCGAAGAAGTCGTGGGAGGGTCTGGGCGGTTCGCTGCTCTTCTCGACCATCGCCGCGGTGTGCTGTGCCCACTGGTTGCTGCACACCCACTGGTGGGTGGGCCTGGTCCTGGGACCGGTGCTGGTGATCGTCGGTACCTGTGGCGACCTGATCGAGTCGCAAGTCAAGCGTGATCTCGGCATCAAGGACATGGGCACGCTGCTGCCCGGCCACGGTGGTCTCATGGACCGTCTCGATTCACTGCTGCCGGGTGCCTTCGTCACCTGGGCGATTCTCACTGCCTTGATGTAGGGCAGGTTCATGAC
>NZ_JBAQWU010000270.1:0-2915 GCF_049299075.1 Gordonia sp. (in: high G+C Gram-positive bacteria) | reverse complement strand
ACTCTGTGGCGCGCGTGGCAACGCTCCGGGCTGGAACGCAGCTGGCTGACCCGGTCGCTGCGTGGGGGCCGCGCCGGCGCGCAAGCCGACCGGGACCTCGATGCCATGCTCGCCCTGTTCGAGGCGGCCGCGGCGTACACCGACAATCTGCCGGCCGGTGGGCTGGACGGCTTTCTGCACTATCTGAGCCAGCTACTGATCCCGCGTGAATCGCGGACCCCGATGGCCGGGATGGAATCGGTGCAGCTGGTTTCCGCGCACGCAGCGGCCGGGCGTGAATGGGAGGTGGTGGCCGTCGCCGGAGTCCTCGACGGACTGTGGCCGTCGCTGCGCAGTCGCGGCAGCGTGCTCGGCACCCCCGCGTTGATCGACGTCCTCGACGGGATCGACGCCGCCGCGCTCAACACTCTCTCGCGCAACTCGCCGATGCTCGCCGACGAACGCCGCCTGCTTCTCGTGGCCTGCACGCGGGCCCGGCGCGAACTACTGGTCACTGCGGTGGAAGACGGTACCGGCGATGCTTCGCCGTCGCGCTTCATCCCGGAGATCGCCGACGCGCTCGGCGGCTATGGCACCGACAACGACCGACACGGCGAATCCGTCGACGACATCCCGCTCGACGGTGGACTGCGCCGGATGCTTTCGCTGCCGTCGATGGTGGCCGAACTGCGCTCGTCGCTAACCGATCCGGCTGGCACGCAGGAGCGGCGGCACGCCGCGGCCGAACTGCTTGCCGACCTGGCCGCCGCCGATGTCCCCGGGGCTGCACCGCACCAGTGGTATGGCCTGCTGGAACCGTCCAGCGAGGCGCCATTGTGGGATCGGGAATCCGGACCGCGGACCCTCTCGCCGTCGAACGTCGAGGCGCTGAGCCAATGCTCGCTGCGCTGGATGCTGGAGCGGCACGGCGGCCGCGACGGCGACGCCGAACCGGCCGTCACCGGCACCCTGGTACATACGCTGGTGCAGGCCGTCGCCGGGCAACTCGACCACGCCGAAGTCACCGCCGCGCTACACGACATCTGGGATCGTGTCGCCTCGCCAGCCGCCTGGTACGGCGATCGTGAACTGCAGCGGGCCGAGGCGATGCTGATGAACTTCCGCACGTGGCTAGAGCAGTCGCGTACGACGCTCAGCGAGGTGGCCGTCGAAGTGGACGTGTCCGCCACGCTGCCGCCCGGTCGCGATGCCCACGGCAATCCCGATGATCTACCAGTGACGTTGATCGGTCGCATCGACCGACTGGAGACCGACGATCTGGGCCGGCCCGTCGTGGTGGACGTGAAGACCGGGAAGACGGTGATCACCGCCGCCGATGCCGCGGCGCACCCGCAGCTCGCCGCCTACCAGCTGGCGCTGGTGCTGGGCGGCGTGGATGGCGTTCCAGCCGGGGCCACCGGTGGTGGCCGACTGGTCTACGTGGCCAGCGCCAACCAGAAGACCGGCGCCGCGCAGCGATCCCAGGACGCGCTTACTCCCGAACAGGTGGACGAATGGATCACCGTGGTGCGCGGTGCCGCGCGCGCGAGCATCGGCCCGCATTTCGTGGCCGAAGTGAACTCCGGGTGCGGGCACTGCGGATTGCACAGCAGCTGCCCGGCGCAACTACGCGGTAAGGCGGTGACAGATGACTGAGCAACACGGCCCGGCCGGCGACGGCGACCGTCCACTGATCGGTGCCCGCTCGCTGTCGGCGGCGCTCGGTCTGCCGCCGCCGACCGACGAGCAAGTGGCCGTGATCGAGGCGCCGCTCGAGCCGATGTTGGTGGTGGCTGGCGCGGGCGCGGGTAAAACCGAGACAATGGCCTCGCGCGTGGTCTGGCTGGTAGCCAATCGGCTGGTGGCACCCGACGAGATCCTCGGCCTCACTTTCACCCGCAAGGCAGCCAGTGAACTCGGTGCGCGCATCCGGCGACGGCTGTCGATGCTGGCTGGGTCGCTGGCGTTGCTGCAGTGGGATCCGGGCGGGGACCTGGCTGCGGTACTGCGCAGCGCCGACGCCGAGGTGAGCACCTATCACGCATACGCGGGGCGGCTGATCGCCGACTACGGCTTGCTGCTGCCGGTGGAACCGTCGTCGACCCTGCTCAGCGAGACCGAACTCTGGCAGCTCGCGTTCTCCGTCGTCACCTCCTGGCCGCACCCGCTGAATACCAGCAAAGTCCCGGCCGGGGTGACCGAAACGGTGTTGAATCTGTATTCGGAAATGGCCGAACACCTCGTCGACGACGCGGCCCTCACCACCGCCGGGACCGAGCTGTACGCGATGATCGACACCCTGCCGAAGGGGGCGCGGCAGCGCGACGCGCCGACCAAAGAGCTGCGCAAGGTGCAGGAAGTGATGGACGAGCGCCGCGAGCTGCTGCCGCTGGTGCGGGCGCTGCGCGCGAAGATGACCGAACAAGGTGCACTGGACTTCGGCAGCCAAATGTCCTTGTCCGCCCGGCTGGTGACCACCCGACCAGAAGCGGTCGACACCGAACGTTCGGGCATTCGCGCGGTTCTGCTCGACGAGTACCAGGACACCGGTCACTCGCAGCGGCTGCTGCTGTCCGCGCTCTTCGGCGGTCCGCCCACCGCCGATCGTCCGGTCCTCGCGGTGACGGCGGTCGGCGACCCCATCCAGTCCATCTACGGCTGGCGGGGCGCGTCGGCGGCCAACCTGCCGCGGTTCGCCGGGGACTTCCCGCGCGCCGACGGCAGCCCGGCGCGACGCCGCGAACTGCTCACCAGTTGGCGCAACTGCCGCGGCACCCTGTACCTGGCCAACGCAGTCTCCGCGCAGCTGCGGGCGCGCGGCGTTCCGGTGTCGACGCTGCGCCCACGCGACGACGCGCCGGAGGGCACTGTCGCGCTCGCCCTCACCGAGACCGTCGTTGACGAACGTGACTGGATCGCCGGGCACGTCGAGGATG
>NZ_JBAQWU010000269.1:0-2699 GCF_049299075.1 Gordonia sp. (in: high G+C Gram-positive bacteria) | reverse complement strand
GGCGGGCTCCTGCAGGTACGGGAGTGCCACGGCCGCGGTGCGCATGAGCGAGCCGTTGCCCGCCGTCCGGCCGGTGCGGTGGTGCAGGCCGTCCGACGCGGCCGTCAGCAGTTCAGCCGTCGGGTCGGGACCGACGTCACTGAGGATGCTCCGCGTCTGCATCCCGATGTCCGGCGGGTGCGACTCGAACCACGTCCGGAAATTCCGACCCATCGCCGTCAGCGCTTCCGGAGAGCGCAGATCCTGCCCGGATGCGGCTACATCGAGAGTGCACCACGCCATCGTCGTGTCGTCGGTCCATTCGCCCGGCGCAAAACTTCCCAGACCGCCGCCGATCATCTGGGGTCCGTCCGAACCTACTGTGGCGCAACCGAATTCATACGGCGCCCCGAGTGCATCGCCGACTGCGGACCCGAGGACAGCGCCGCACGCGCGGTCCGCCTGTGCCGGAGTGAGGGTCATGTCAGGCCGCCTTCCCGCCGACGCGGAACGCGAGATCGTCGCGGGTCTGTGTCAGCGCAGCGCCAAAGACATCGAGCATGGCGTCCAAGTGCCGCGGGACATATGGCCGTCCATGCACCACCGATTCCTGCCAAACGTCGCGCCCGCGCTGCTTCCACATGCACCACGCGCTGTCGCGGTTGAGGACGGCGAGCTCAGCCGCGGTCGCCCGGCGCGAGTGGACGCCGCGGACCGCCCGAGTGAAGATCTCCACCGCGGGCTGATCGGAATGCACGCGCACCCACAACGGAAAGCCGAGACCGCGCACCAGGAAGTCGCCGTCATCATCGACGACGACGTTATCGTCGCCGTACTTCTCCTCCAGCTGTCGCAGCACGACGGCCGCCAGATCCGCCGGGCCTTCCGGCATGAAGACCACGGTGTCCAGCACCGGTCGTCCCTCCTCCGGCAGTCCGCTCTCCAACTCAGCCCACAGTTCGGCTGAATCGTCTCGTTCATCGTGGTTCCACATGACATCCTCCTTTAGATCGCCAACATCGCTAAACAAACATTAACACGCCATCTTGGCTAATGTGGCTTTGTGTCGCCCACCGATCTGGAGAACTACCCACGGCCGGGTGTGACCGTCGACCTCGCCGCCCTCACCGTCGTCGGCGTCACCTCCCCGAGTCCGCAATTGAGCGTGCTCGTTCAAGAGCGGACCGACCCGGAACCCGGCCTCGCGCTCCCCGGCGGGTTCATGCGCGAACGCTGGACCGTCGACCGGACCGTCGCCGACGTCCTGGAACGCAAAGTCGGAATCACCGTGGCTCGGGACATCCCGATCCGGCTGCTCAGGGTCTTCGACGATCCCGATCGTGACGAGCGCACCTGGGCGATCTCCCTTGCGCACGCGGCGTCCCTACCGGAGAACGCCCTAGCCGGTGCACACGGCACCCTCGTCCCGATCGGCACCGACGGCAGCATGCCGTTCGACGAACCACTGCTCTTCGACCACGATCAAATCGTCTGCGCCGCAGTCGAATCGCTCCGCGAGCGCTACGAGTTCCGGCACCGTTACGCCGATACACTCCCCGACCCCGACGGCTTCCTGACCGAGCCTTTCACCCTGCTGCAACTTCGCCGCGTCCACGAATCCGTGATCGCCCAGAAGCTCCATAAGGACAACTTCGCACGTCGAATGAGTAACTACCTGGAACCGGTACTGCACGACAACGGCGATCCGGTCCTCGCCGAAAATCTCCGCGGCCGCCCCGCCGCCCTCTATCGCCGGGCAACCACGACACCGACGTAGCCGACCGGGCGCCAAAGTCGCCCCTGAGATCAAGCGCGGGCACTGAAGCGTGGTTTCGACAAGGCGTCCTTCGTCGGCCTGCTCAACCAGCGAAGGAGTGCGAGGCAGCCCTGATAGCCCGACCACGAGCCGCCCCAGGAGGGGCGGGTGGTCAGGCTGCCAGGAGGCGTTCGAAGATCTTCTCGACTCCGGACCGGCCCGCGTCGGGGTCGGGCGGGTCGGTATCAGACACTTCACCCATGCGGGTGTTGAGTCCAGCCATCGAGTGATGGGCGGCGAGCTTCTCCGGATGAAAAATCGGGTTGACCAGCCACGGACCCGGCCGCCCCACCGGCCGCCACCCAACCCGGCTCGCATCGGGACCAGCGGTCAGGACGGTGGACTCCCACTGCCCGGGCCGTTTACCGTTCCACCGGTTGTGCTTCCCACATGCACCACCGATGTGATCGATATTGGTGCAGCCGCCGTCGGCCCAGTCGGGCATGTGATGGGCTTGAGTACGTGCGAACGGCACCGCGCAACCAGGAGCAGTACACCCCCGGTCGCGCCCAAACAGAGCCAGCCGTTGGGCGCGTGAGGCGATGCGGCGCCCGCGCCCCAGATACAGCACCTGCGAGGTAGCACCGGCGAACACTTCCATCCATGGCGTGATGGTGCCCGCCAGGTTCACCAGATCACCGACAGGCAAGCGGGTACCGGTCGCGGTCAACGCAACCCCGGCCTGCCGCGCCAAATCGGTATCGGAAACGGTGATCACCAACTCCGAGGCCAAACTCCCGCCCGGGGCCACCCCGGTCTGCGCACGCTCCCACTCCATTGTCGGCGGCGGTCGAAACCTGAACGGTTTCGGCGGTCCAAAAGTGAACAGTCTCTAGTCTAGGTTTTCTTGTTCGGCTTTGATGCTGGGGAGTGTTTCCAGGCCTCGGTCGCGTAGCCGGTAGGA
>NZ_JBAQWU010000268.1:0-5668 GCF_049299075.1 Gordonia sp. (in: high G+C Gram-positive bacteria) | reverse complement strand
GGGCGCCGGTTGCCGGACCCCGGCCACGTCGATGAAGGTGCCGCGGGCGCGATGGTGCGGGTGCTCGGGCGCCTCGCTGAGCGGCAGCACGGGTGCGTAGCAGGTGTTCCGGCCCTCGAAGAGGGCGTCGAGTTCGGTCCGGGTGAACTGCGCGATCCGATCGGCGAGCACCTGGCCGAACCGGCCCCAGCGCGCGGCGTCGAATTGGTTGTCGCGCATGTCCTCCGGCAGTTCGAGAGCGTCGCAGAGCTCGGCCCAGAACTGGGCTTCGATGGCGCCGATGCTCACCCACTGATCGTCTTTCGTCTGATAGCAGTCGTAGAAGAAGGCGCCGCCGCCGAGCAGGTGGGTGCCGGGGGCGTCGTCGAACGTCCCTTCGGCCCGGTACGAGTGGAACATCGCCATCAGTGCCGAAGCGCCGTCGATCATGGCGGCGTCCACCACGTGACCTTCGCCGCCGTTGCGTACCGCGAGGAGGCCTGCGAGCAGGCCGACCGCGAGCAGCATGCCGCCCCCGCCGAAGTCGCCGACCAGGTTCAGCGGCGCGACGGGCGGACCCCCGGGGCGCCCGATCGAATGCAGTGCACCGGTGAGAGCGATGTAGTTGATGTCGTGGCCGGGCTGGGCCGCCAGTGGTCCCTCCTGGCCCCATCCGGTCATCCGCCCGTAGACCAGGGCGGAGTTCAGGGCCCGGCAGTCGTCGGGCCCGACACCGAGACGCTCGGCCACCCCGGGCCGGAACGTCTCGATCACGGCATCCGCGTTCGCGCAGAGGCGGCGCACCGCGTCGGCGCCCGCCGGCGACTTGAGGTCGATGGCCACGTGTTTCCGGCTGCGGAACATGATGTCGTGCCCGGCCACCGCCCATGGGTTGCCCCCTGGGCGGTCGACGCAGATCACCTCGGCGCCGAGGTCGGCGAGCATCATCCCGGCGAAGGGCCCCGGGCCGATTCCCGCGAGTTCGATGATGCGTGTGCCTGCGAGCGGACCTGTCACGGGGCGGAGACCTTCGGCATTCCACCCTTGTTAGCGGCGATGTCGGCGTGCACCTCGTCCGGGTTGGCCACCGCTGCTGCCTTCGCGGCTCCCTCGGGCAGGCTGATGGCGTCGTTGAAGCTGCGGAGGATCGCGAACGCGGACTTCTCGTCGTCGTGCGGCAACCAGCGACTGACGCGATGTGCGGCGGAGAGGGCCGGCCGCGCCGCCGGCAGAATCTTGGCCCACGCGGTCTTCTCTATGCCCATCTGGCGCATCACGTCCTCGGGCAGCCACGAATAGAGCAGCCCATAGGCCAGCTTGAGACGCCGTTCGTCGGTCATCACCTTGGCCAGCGGCTCCGGGAGGACCTCGACGTCGCCGGGCGGGTGCTCGATGCTGAACTTCAGGATCGACTCGACCACGTCGCGGCACAGGTCGTCCGGGGGCAGCTCGAGCAGGGTGTGCAGATCGGTCTTGGTCCGGGCGTCGTCGTAGTCGGTGTGCAGGATGTCCTCGGGCACACCGATGACGTATCCGACGTAGCGGCTCAACGCGAAGAGGTCTTCGAGCTCACGGTCGCTGTACTTGATCCCGGAGGTCTGGACGGCGTCGGTGAACTTGACGCCGAACTGGCCGGCTTGGGTGACCATGCTGTCGAGATTGTTGATGGGAATGCCCCATCCGGCCCAGTCCCAGTGCTCCGACCGACTCAGGCTGTGGCGTACCGCGGCATGGATCATCCGGACCTTCGCGGTGAGGCGGAACCCCTCCCCGAAGCGCTGCATGCCGCCAGGGGTGTATGCGGCGACGACGTACCGGAAGCTCTCAATGAGTCGGGTGCCGACCTTGTCGGTGTGCCGGAGACGCCCGGAGAACAGCACCGGGCGCGTGGCGCTGTACATCGAGAAGCCGCCGCCGATGGCACCCCAGGCGAGCACCGGCTGGACGATGGTTCCGGCGCGCCAGAAGGCGACCGCGCCGCGGTAGAGCTGATCGAAGTCGACCCAGTCCGGGATGTGATCGAGCTGATCGAACAGGGCGACCATGGCGGGTGTGGGGTCGTCGATCGCGTCGATCCCGTGCTCGAGGGCGTGATCGAACGTTCGCCAGCTCATCGCGTTGCTCTTGTCCTTGAAGTCGACCATCGCCTGGTAGGCGTAATCGTCGGCAAGTAGCGCGTGATCGGTCAGCTGCTCGACCAGATCCCGGCCGTACATGCTGATCGCCTTCTCTTTGTTCGCGATGCGGCCGAGATCGATGCCCTTCGGCAGGCCCGGCGGTACGTCGAGGTCGCCGCGGAACGTCAGTTCGCGGCCGGCCGGTGCTGTCGTGGTCATGGTGGACACTCCTCGGTCGGTGTGATGCGGACAACACCTACGCTAGACCGTTCTGAACACAATGTCTACACTCACTGTATGGCCCCGGTATTCGGCGGTCCTTCGACGGCGGCTCCGACGCCGTGCCCTTCTGCAGTGAGGATGATCGAGATGTCCCAAGAACTCCGTGACGACGTCGCCCGGCCGGTTGCCGACGAAGCCGGAACCGAAATACTCGAGCAGCTGGTGGCCGGTCGGTGGAGTTGCCGGCAATTCCTGCCCGAACCCGTTCCCGCAGAGGAGATCACGCGGATCCTCGAGGTGGCTCGCCGTACTCCGTCGTGGTGCAACACCCAGCCGTGGCAGCTGGAGATCACCGACAGTGGGGCCACCGCGCGGCTGCGCGAGGCGCTGGCCGCCGAGATCGCACGGGGGCCTCGGCAGGAACCCGACTTCGACTTCCCGGCCGCTTACGAGGGGGTCTTCCAGGAGCGCCGCCGGGCGAGCGGATGGCAGCTGTACGAGAGCCTCGGCATCGACAAGGGGGATCGGGAGGCGTCCGCTCGGCAGACGCTCCGGAACTTCGATTTCTTCGACGCACCGCACGTGGCGATCCTCAGTACCGAGCGGGCGCTGGGTACCTACGGCGCCGTCGACTGCGGCCTTTTCGTCGCCAACTTCCTGCTCGCCGCCCATGCGCGCGGCGTGGCGACGGTGCCGCAGGCCGCTCTCGCCACACAGGCGCCCCTGCTTCGGGATTTCTTCGACCTGCCGTCGAATCGTCAAGTGCTGCTGGGGATCTCATTCGGATATCCGGATATCAGCAGTCCGGTGAACTACTACCGGACCGATCGGCAGCAGGTGGACGAACTGGCGACCTTCCATCACTAGACAAGACGACTGTACACACTGTATGAACAATGTGTATCAAGTCGACGCCACGCCTTTCAGGAGACCCGATGACCACACCCGAAGCCTTCGTCTACGACGCCATCCGGACGCCCCGCGGACGCGGCAAGAGTTCCGGATCGTTGCACACGACTAAACCCATCGACCTGGTCACCGGACTGCTGTCGGCGATGCTCGACCGGAATCCGGGACTCGACCCCGCTCGAGTGGACGACCTCGTCCTCGGGGTGGTGTCGCCGATCGGGGAGCAGGGCGGAGACATCGCCCGCACCGCGGCACTCGCCGCCGGTTTGCCGGACACCGTCGCCGGCCTGCAGGTGAACCGGTTCTGCGCGTCCGGTCTGGAGTCGGTCAACATCGCGGCGCAGAAGGTACGGTCCGGATTCGAAGACCTCGTCTTCGCCGGCGGCGTCGAATCCATGTCCAGGGTGCCGATGAGTTCGGACGGCGCCGCCTGGATGGACGATCCGGCGACCAACCTGACCGCCGGTTTCGTGCCGCAGGGGATCGGCGCCGATCTCATCGCCACCCTCGACGGCTATTCGCGCGCCGACGTCGACGAGTTCGCCGTGCGTTCGCACGAGCTCGCCGCGCGCGCCGAGGATCAGGGACGTTTCGACGGGTCGACCGTTCCGGTCCGAGACCTCAACGGGACCATGCTCCTCGACCGCAACGAGACCATCCGGCCCGGGACCACGGTGCAGACGCTCGAAGGCTTGAAGTCCTCGTTCGCCGGCCTCGGACGCGCCGGTTTCGATGCCGTGGCGATTCAGGAGTTCCCGTCGGTCGAGCGGATCGACCATGTGCACCACGCGGGCAATAGTTCCGGCATCGTCGACGGTGCCGCGCTCGTCGCGGTGGGGAGTGCCGAGGTCGGTCGGGATCTGGGCCTTGCGCCCAAGGGGCGCGTCGTCTCGACCGCCGTCTCCGGTGACAACGCCACGATCATGCTGACCGCGCCCGCGCCGGCCTCCCGAAAGGCACTGGCGAAGGCGGGACTCGAAGTCTCCGACATCGACCTGTTCGAGATCAACGAGGCCTTCGCCTCGGTGGTGCTGCACTTCGCGGCCGATCTCGGAGTCGACATGGACAACGTCAACGTCAACGGCGGCGCGATCGCGATGGGGCACCCACTCGGGGCCACCGGCGCGATGCTCGTCTCCACGGTCCTCGACGAACTGCACCGCACGGGCGGTCGCTACGGCCTGATCACCCTGTGCGTCGGCGGCGGCATGGGTATCGCCACCGTCGTCGAAGCCCTCTGAATCCACCACTGCAGCACTGAGTCCGAGAGGAACTGCCATGTCCGTTGGCGCAATCACCGTTTCCACAGGCGAGGACGGGATCGTCCTGCTGACCATCGACGACCCCACCCAGCGGGTCAACACCATGAACGAGAACTTCGTCTCGTCCCTCGACGAGGTCCTGGCGACGATCGCCGCGCAGGACGTGACTGGCGTGATCATCACCTCGGCCAAGAAGACCTTCTTCGCCGGTGGTGATCTCAACGACCTGCTCGAGGCCGATCCCGCGCAGATCGATGAGTTCACCGCTTTCGTCGCCCGCAATCGCGACCTGCTCCGCCGCCTCGAGACCCTTCCGGTCCCGGTGGTCGCGGCGATCAACGGATCGGCGCTCGGCGGCGGCCTGGAACTGGCTCTGGCCACCCACCACCGGATCGTCGTCGACGACCCGCGGTTGAGGCTCGGTCTGCCGGAGGTCACGCTCGGTCTGCTTCCTGGGGCAGGCGGTGTGGTGCGCACCGTGCGGCTGCTCGGAGTGCAGAAAGCACTGTCGGAGCTGCTGCTGACAGGCCGATCGCTGACGGCCGCTGCGGCCCGCGAACTGGGCATCGTCGACCACCTGGTGGTATCCGTCGACGAACTGATCCCGGCGGCCCGCGAGTGGATCGCCGCCAATCCGTCGCCGCGTCAGCCCTGGGATCGCGCGGACTACGTGTTGCCGGGCGGAACACCCGCCGATCGGTCGGGCGCACTCAACCCGGTGCTTCCGATGCTGCCAGCCAGGCTGCGTGCCGACCTCAAGGGCGCCGATTACCCTGCGCCGCAGAACATTCTGAAGGCCGCTGTGGAGGGGGCGCAGGTCGACGTCGACAATGCGCTGCAGATCGAGACGCGGTACTTCATCGATCTGGCGCTGGGACAGGTCGCCAAGAACATGATCAAGGCGAACTTCTTCGACCGTGCGACCGTCACCGGTCTGCGCGGCCGCGACGCCGACCGGACGCCGTGGACCGCGAAGAAGGCGCTGGTGCTTGGGGCCGGGATGATGGGCGCAGGCATCGCGTACCAGTGCGCCCGTGCCGGCATCGAGGTGATCCTGAAAGACGTCAGCCAGGAAACCGCCGAGCACGGCAAGGCGTACAGCGCGCGAGTTCTCGACAAGCAGGTCTCCGCGGGACGCATCACCGAGACCGAGCGGGATGCGGTGCTGCACCGCATCGT
>NZ_JBAQWU010000267.1:0-1577 GCF_049299075.1 Gordonia sp. (in: high G+C Gram-positive bacteria) | reverse complement strand
CTGACCGGGCCGGCAACGAGGACGGGGTCGAAGTCAGCGGTGATCCGCTGCCAGGCGGCAGTCAGCAGCACCGTCATGGCAATGACTACGCCAACCGCCCAGGGGAAGGGCAGGACCCGCAGCACGGCGAAGGCAATGGGGACCGCACACCAGGCGAACGACGGCGCCACCAGGGTCAGTGCTGCCCACAGTGCGACCATGCCGGTGACCCAAACTGTCGGCCACCATGTGCCGCCGCCAATGACGAGAGTCCGTGTTCCGTAGGCCAGCCCGAGCACAACAGCGCCAGCTAGGACGGCGACACCATCCATGTCCAGGTGGTGCCGGTCGAGGTAGCGCAGGGAGCTAGTCAGCAGAAGGACGATCAGCGCGGCCAGCAGCCAGCGTTCGATGCCTGCGGCCGGCGCGAGGATGCCGCGGACGCCGTGTCGCAGGTCGAGGGGAGCTCTCATGGTCCGATCACTCTAGGGAGGCCCCCGGCCGATCACGACGGTCCGGCCCCGATATCAACCAATTGGCTATCGCGCGGTAGCCGGCTGCGCGACGCCGCGGCTCCACCAGCGACGACACAGTGGTTTGGTCCGTCCCCTTCTCGCTGGGAGAGCCACATGAATCGCACCGCCCGCACCCCCGTCATCTTCACCGCAGTCCTCGGCCTCAGCTGCCTCGGTGGCGCGACGGTGCCTGCACACGCCGAGGACGAGGGCCGTCCGGCCACTTACCTGCTCACCGGCGACGCCGCGAGCCCGGTCGGCTCCAAATTCGAGGGCATCGGCGCCGACGAACGCCGCGGAGTGTTCTACGTCAGCGAGGTCACCGGCGGTGAGATCCACCGCGGAGTGGCTGGGTCCGCGGCGACCGAGGAGTGGCTGGCCGGCGACGGCGCCCACGGTCGGTTCACCGCGCGCGGCATCACCGTCGACGCCGACGGCCGCGTCTACATCGCAGGTGGCCCCAACGGCCTCGGCACCGGCCGTCCGGACCTGTGGGTGTACGCCGCTGACGGCACCCTGCTCGCAGCGCTGCGGGTGCCGGGCACGGAGGTGTTCGTCAATGACGTCGCGATCGGGCCTGACGGCGCGGCGTACTTCACCAACTCCAACGACCCCCAGCTGTTCCGGGTCGCCGACGACGGTGCCGGGTGGCACGCGAGCCTGTGGGCAGACGCTACGGGCGTGGTGGAGCGCCGGCCGGGGTTCAACCTCGGTGGCATCGTGCTCAGCGCCGACCGCAGCGCGTTTGTGGTGGCACAGGGCAACGTCGGGCGGCTGTGGCGTTTCGCAACGACCACGGGTGCGGTCAGTGAGGTGGCGACCGGGGGCGCCGATCTGGTCAACGCCGATGGACTCGTGCGCCAAGGAGGCACACTGAGGGTCGTGCGCAACTTCAGCCGGATGATCGCAACGCTGCATTTGTCTTCCGACGGCGGCCGCGCAGTGCTCGTCGGTCAGGAGCCGACTGCGGCGGACCGGGTGCTCACCACCGCGAAGGTTCTGCGTGGCCGAATCCTCTACGTCGACAGCAAGTTCGATGAGGCAGTGGCGGTCGGCCCCTATGAGATCATCACGGGCCCGATC
>NZ_JBAQWU010000266.1:0-9344 GCF_049299075.1 Gordonia sp. (in: high G+C Gram-positive bacteria) | reverse complement strand
GGTCCCGACACCCCCGGTCCCGACACCCCCGGTCCCGACACCCCCGGTCCCGACACCTCCGCCGACCCGACCGAGCACACCGCGCCCGCAGGTCGGCCCAGATCCCGGTCCCATCGGCGGCGGCCAGACCCGGATGCCGCCGCAGTACGGTCGTCCCACCGACCCCCTCGACCCGAATGTGAGTCTGGAGGAGCTGAAGGCCGAGGCACCGCGCGTCGATCGGCGCCGCGAGCGCAGTGAGCAGATCAGCGTGCACGAGTTGCTGCGCCGTACCCGCGACGCCGACGATCAGGACTGAGGTCCATAGCCGCCATGCCTGACGAGAACCGCGAACCCGACCCAGCAGTCGGCGGACCGAAACCTCGCAAGACGTGGCAACGCGGGCTCCGCCTCGCGGCGATTCTCCTGGTCCTGACGGTGCTCACGGTGGAGGGGATCTTCGTGTGGCCGCACCTACGCAAAGCGTGGGACAGCCTCGGTCAAATCCACTGGGGTTGGGTGGCGGCGTGCATCGTGGCCGCTTTGGCGTCGATGGACAGCTTCGCTCAGGTGCAGCGGGTGCTGTTCAAGGCTGCGGGGGTCCGTGTCTCCCAGCGCGAATCGCTAGCGGTGATACTCGCCTCCAACTCGATCTCGGCCACCATGCCGGGCGGCCAGGTGCTCTCGCCGGCCTTCATCTACCGGGAAAGCCGCAAGTGGGGTGCGGCGCCGGTGATTGCGTCTTGGCAGCTGGTGATGTCCGGGCTGCTCGCTGGCATCGGTTTGGCCGTCCTCGGCCTCGGTGGCGCCATCTTGGCGGGTGCCCGGACCAGTCCCTACTCGGTGATCTTCAGCCTCAGCGCGTTCATCATCCTCATCGCTCTGGTCCAATACCTGGCCACCCACCCGGAAATCCTGCGTGGCGTCGGCCGCGGTCTGCTGTCCTGGGTGAACAATCTGCGCGACAAGCCCGCCGACCACGGTGTCGAGCGACTGAACCGAATCCTCGTGCAACTCGGCTCGGTGAAGCTTGGACGGCGCGCGACGATGGCCGCCTTCGGCTGGAGCTTCTTCAACTGGGTCGCCGACGTCGCCTGTCTGGCGTTCGCCTGCTACGCGGTGGGCGCGGAACCCGGGATCATCGGCCTGATGGTCGCTTATGCGGTGGGCAAGGCGGTCGGCACGGCCGTGCCGCTGCTCCCGGGCGGCATCGGCGTCGTTGATGTCGCCATGTTCCCGCCGCTGGTCGCCGCGGGGATGGACCAGAGCGACGCGCTCCTGGCGATCTTGTTGTACCGCCTCGTCAGCTACCTGCTGATTGCGCTCATCGGCTGGGTGGTGATCACCTTCCGTTACCGTGGCGCGATCAAGGCCCGCAACGATATCCGCTCGGAGATGGAGCGCGAGGAGAGCGCGAACGATGTCGTCGACCCCACCGACGCCGCGCCGACGCACGGCCGCGACGACCCCGGCCGCACCTGATCGCCCACCCGCTTCCGCGCGCGGTCTAGCGTTAACGCTCATGACCACTCCGATGCCTCCCGATTTTCGACGCCTTCGCTGGTTAGCACTGGACGTGATCGGGGTGGCCGTATTCGTGGCCATCGGTCGGATCAACCACGCCCACGGGCTCGCTCTCGCCGGCTACGCCAACGCGCTGTGGCCGTTCCTGGTCGGTCTGGCGGCTGGTTGGCTGCTGACCGCAGCCATCAGTGCCGCCCGGGAGCGGTCGTGGGCGCCGCAACAATTGTGGGTGGGCGCGTTCTGCGTGGTGACCGTCGTGGCGCTCGGCATGCCGCTGCGCTGGCTGTCCGGACAGGACGTGGCCGTCGCCTTCGTGATTGTCGCGACGGTGTCGAATACGGTCTTGCTGATCGGCTGGCGGATCGCGGCGCGCGTCATGGCGCGCAACAAACAATCCTGAGCGATACTGGCGTCGACCCGACGCCCCATGTCCGCGGTGACCGGCGCTCGCTAGTCGAGGCGGTAGTACTTCTGCGCGACCTGGAGAGCAGCGGTGCCCGCGCGCTCGTCTTCGCAGTAGACGACCAGCACCTTGCCGCCGGAGAGTCCGATGAACCAGCCGGGGCCCGACGCCCCGTTGGTGCCCACCAGAGCGCGCAGGCCGGGCGCCCCGGTGATGTCACTGGCGTCGCCGGTGCGAGCAGTCGCCGCCATCCCCGCAGCCACGGCGCGCACCGTTGCCGGCGTCATCTTGCCCAACGCGCCCCCGGTGATTTTGGTAGCTGAGCCCTTAATCAGGAAGGGGGCGACCGCGGTGTCCTCTCCGGACAACGAACGGGACACAGCGACGCCGAGCGCGCCCATGTTGATCATGGTGGCGGTGAAGTCCTGTGGTCGGAACGAGGCCGCGCCGAACGTCCCGCGTGCGGAATCCCGCGGCGCCACGACGCCGGGGACGGTGAAGGTCAGGCCCAGGCCCAAATGGTGCATCTGCGCCTCGGCGGCTTCGCGGGTCTTGGCCGAGGAGTCGATAGCGTCGAAGACTGGGTCCAGCGTGCTACCGGTCGGATAGGCGACGTCGGCCAGCACACGCTCGTGCTCGGCCGCGTCGTTCTGGGCCATCCCGAGGATCGCGCCGGTCGTCCCGTCGAAGGTCATGATGGTGGCCGGCTGCGCCACCTCGACCACGGCGTCGCCGAGCGTCAGCTGTTCGACCTGGTTGATCGTGGTCATGATGTCCGGCCCGGAGCGTCCCTGCTCACCAGCCAACTCGACCGGGACCGCGCCGGGCGCGGCCTGCTGGACCTGCCAGCCTGCGGTGGCGTCACGGATGGCCTGCCAGTAGTTGGTCAGGCCGGTGGCCAGCGGCGTGGAGATCCGACGATCGCTCATCACCAGCATGCCCCCCTTGACCACGGTGACCCCGGCAATCCGCTCCGGATCAGCGGCGAGCAACTTCAGGTCCGGCTCGCGCAGCGTCGCCGCCAACGTCTCCCCGCCTTGCGCGTCGGCGATTTTGTCATTGATCACCTGCGCGGTGATCAACGGCGCGATCGGTTTGAGTGCCGCAGCCAGGGCATTCACCGAACGCTGCAGATTCCGGGTGGCCGCCGGATTGATCATGATCTCGTGGACCGGCTGCATCTGCATGAACGCTTTGCCCGACGTACTGCGCACGGTCGGCGCGGGCGTGGCATCGGTGCGCACCATCTGGAGGCGCCCACCGACCGGCATGCCGGCGTTGAGCAGCGTCGGATCCCACTGCACCTTCCATCCCGTCGCCAGCTGGCGGACGCTGCCGGTCGTCTTGGTCCCCCAGCCCCGATCGTCTGACCACGCCCAGCCGATCTTCATGCTGAACGACGCGGTGCCGTCACCGTATTCGACGGTATCGAGGACCTGCGCGTCAACGGTGCGGGCGTGCATACCGGCGAAGGTCACGCCCAGTGCTTCGGCAGCCTGCGACGGCGAGGTGGTGAGGTCGGACGCGGCCTGGACGTCTTGCCGAGACATCGCCGCGGCGAAGGCACGCACCGCTTTAGTGGGCTCGCTCTCGTCGTCGGTTCCGCAAGCGGGCACGACAACGACGAGCACGGCGCCCAGGCACAGCGCCATCGCCGAACGCCACGACAGCTTCTTCATATTCCCAATAGTCACTTGTTTAACATGCCGCTGGCCAGTCTGTGTGTTCACGTTCCGGCGTCTAAGTGGTCACGATCCGGTATCCCTCCATAATGGAGCCATGTCCCTACTTCTCGTTCGCGCCGCCGATCGCGCGGTGACCAGTACCGATTGGCTGGTTTCGCAGCACGGATTCTCCTTCGGCGACCATTACGACCCACAGGACACCCATCATGGGGTCCTGCTCGTCCACAACGACGAGCTTGTCGCCCCCGGGCAGGGCTTTGACACCCACCCGCACGCCGAGACCGAGATCGTCACCTGGGTGCTGTCTGGATCGCTGGTCCACCACGACTCGAACGGGAACCGAGGGGTGATCCACCCGGGCCTGGCCCAACGGATGAGCGCTGGCACCGGCCTCACGCATTCGGAACGGAACGACGACGCCGAGAACAGTTCCGAGCCAGCGCATTACATCCAGATGTGGGTCCTGCCCGACGAGACCGGCCACAATCCGTCCTACGAGCAACGCGACATCTCCACCGAACTCGCCGCCGGCGGGCTGCTGCCGTTGGCCTCTGGGGACCGGCGGCACGACTCCGCCATCCGCATCCGCAATGCCGGTGCCACACTGTGGGTGGCCCGTCTGGCGACCGGCGCCAGCGCAACTCTGCCCAGCGGCCGATTCACCCACCTGTTCGTCACCCGCGGTGCGGTCACCACCGAAGGCCTGACGCTGGCCACCGCGGACACCCTGCGCGCGGCCGATCTCGGCGGCACCCGCGTGACCGCGGTGAGCGACGCCGAACTGCTGATCTGGACGATGCACTCCGCCCTCAGCGACTTGTTCACCTGATCGGAGCCACACGCTGGCCGACGGAGCGAGCTTTTGCGGCAGTATGGAGGCCGTGACGACTCTCGATGATTCCAAGTCCGGCCTCGACCTGCAGTGGGTCGACGCTGCGGTATCCCCCGGCGACGACCTGTTCGGCCACGTCAACGGCCGCTGGCTCGCCGAGCACCAGATCCCCGCCGACCGCAGTATCGACGGAGCCTTCCACGTCCTGCGCGACAACGCCGAAGCGCATGTCCGGGAAATCGTCGAAGAATCGGCCGAACAGCCGGGCGATCGGATCGGCGACCTGTACGCATCCTTCATGGACACCGGCCGCATCGAGGCGCTTGGTCTGACGCCCATCGCGGGCCGACTGGCCGCGATTGACGCGATCGGCGACACCACCGCCTTTTCGGCCATGCTCGGCGAGCTGGCCCGCGGCGGGGTCGGCGGGCTCTTCGGCTTCTACGTCGACACCGATTCCCGCCAGTCCGACCGCTACCTGGTGCACATCGTGCAGTCCGGTCTGGGCCTGCCCGATGAGTCGTATTACCGCGAAGATAAGCACGCCGCGACGCGGGAAGCCTACCGAACCCACATTGCAAAGATGTTCACGCTCGCCGGAATCGACGACGCGGCCACCAAAGCGCAGACCGTACTCGACGTCGAGACGGCACTCGCCGCCCATCACTGGGACGTCGTGCGCCGACGCGATGCCGAGGCCACCTACAACCTGCATAGCTACGCCGACTTCGCCGCAGCCGCCACGGGTTTCGACGTCGACGCCTGGGTTGCGGCGGTGACCGGCGGCGGTTCGACCCTTCGACAAGCTCAGGGAGCAGGAGGCCACGATCTAGGGGCGGGCCGGGCATTTGCCGAGGTGAACGTCGGCCAGCCGTCGTACCTGACGGCCGCAGCCCGACTGGTGGCACAGGGCGAGTTAGCCGACTGGAAGACGTGGCTCACCTGGCGGCTGCTGCGCGCCTGCGCGCCGTACCTCTCCTCGTCGTTCGTCGACGAGAACTTCGCCTTCTACGGCACCACGCTGAGCGGCGCCCCGGAAAACCGCGACCGGTGGAAGCGCGGGGTGGGCTTCGTCGAGGACGCAATGGGCTTCGCCGTCGGCGACAAGTACGTCGAGAAGCACTTCCCGCCCGCCGCCAAAGCGCGGATGGACGAGTTGATCGCGAACCTGATCGAGGCCTACCGGCGCAACATCACCGAGCTGGCGTGGATGACGCCAGCCACCCGGACCCGCGCGCTAGCCAAACTGGACCGATTCACTCCGAAGATCGGCTACCCGGCCACCGCACGCGACTACAGCGCGCTGGTCGTCGATCCCGCCGACCTGATCGGCAACCTCGCCCGATCGGCCGCCGTCGAGACTGATCGGGAGCTGGCCAAGATCGGGCAGCCGGTGGACCGCGGCGAGTGGTTCATGACCCCGCAGACAGTTAACGCCTACTACAACCCCGGAATGAACGAGATCGTCTTTCCGGCGGCCATCCTGCAGCCACCGTTCTTCGACGCCGACGCCGACGATGCCGCGAACTACGGTGGAATCGGGGCCGTGATCGGCCACGAGATCGGGCACGGTTTCGACGATCAAGGCGCCAAGTACGACGGCGATGGCAACTTAGTGGACTGGTGGACCGACGCCGACCGCACCGAGTTCGGTAAGCGCACCGGTGCCCTCGCCGCCCAGTACGCGCAGTACACCCCCGCCGGCCTCGGTGCCGAGCACACCGTCAACGGCGAGTTCACGCTGGGCGAGAACATCGGCGATCTCGGCGGACTGTCCATCGCCCTCGTCGCGTACGACATCGCCCAGGAAAGCACCACCCCCGCCCAGCCCGGCGCAGCAGCCACCTCCGGCTCGCCCGTTGAGCTTGTCGACACGATCGACGGCCTGACCGGCGCGCAACGCATCTTTTTCAGCTGGGCGGAGATCTGGCGGACCAAGACGCGCGACGAGGAGGCCATTCGCCGCCTCTCGATCGACCCGCATTCACCGCCGGAGTTCCGCTGCAACGGCGTGGTCCGCAATCTCGATGCCTTCTACGACGCCTTCGACGTCACCGAAGACGCGGCGCTGTACCTGGCGCCCGCCGACCGGGTCCGGATCTGGTGACCGGCGCGGCGGCGCGGCCGACCCGGCGATCCGCCAAATACTGGCTACTCCCGGCAATCGCGGTTCTTCTCTGGCTTGGGATCGGCGGAATCACCGGCCCGCTGGCGGGCAAGCTCAATCAGGTCACGACCACCGATGCGAGCGCCTTCCTCCCGGCGTCGGCGGAGTCGACTCGGGTCGCCGAACAGTTGCCCGCCTTCATCGACACCGGCTTCTTTCCGGCCATCATCGTCGCCGAGCGCACCGGTGCCGCGGGCCTGACCGCTGGCGATCTCGCGTGGCTGAGTCAAGCCACCGCACCGCTGGCCGGGGCGCCAGGCTTCGGGCCGTCGTTCTCGCCGGTATTGCCGGCCCCGGACGGCGCAGCCGCCGAACAGTTCCTGCCGATCTCCACCGACGGCAAACCCAAGGCCACCATTGGCGAGTTGCGCGCGGTGCTCGCCAATCCGCCGTCCGGGCTGATTGTCGCGGTCACCGGCCCGGCGGCGCAGGCCGCGGATTTGTCGAGTGCCTTCGCCGGTATCGACGGCCTGCTGCTTCTGGTGGCGGGCTCACTGGTGCTACTGATCTTGATCATCGTGTACCGCTCGCCGATTCTGCCGATCGTGGTGGTGCTCTCGGCGCTGCTCGCCCTCGCCCTGAGCTGCGGCATCGTCTACTGGCTCACGCGCGCGGGCGCACTGGAACTCAACGGGCAGAGCCAGGGCATCCTGTTCATCCTGGTCTTTGGCGCCGCCACCGACTACGCCCTGCTGCTGGTCGCCCGCTATCGCGAGGAACTTGCTGCCCACGACGATGCCGACCGCGCGCTATGGCGCGCCTGGCGGGCGACGCTGCCGCCGATCGCCGCGTCGGCCGGCACCGTGATCCTCGGGGTGCTGTGTCTGCTGTTGAGCGATCTGAATTCCACGCGCAGCCTCGGCCCGATCGCCGCCGTCGGAATCGCCTCGTCGCTGCTGGCCTCGATCACTTTTCTGCCCGCGGTACTGGCGCTCTTCGGCCGCACCGCGTTCTGGCCGCGGCGGCCGCACCCAGAGGTGACCAGCACTTCGACGGAGCTCAGCACCAGCACTTCGACGGAGCTCAGCACCAGCACTTCGACAGAGCTCAGCAACCAAAGCACCCACCGGATCTGGCAACGGGTCGCCAATTTTGTGAGCGGCGCCCCGCGCAAGGTGTGGGCGGTGACGCTGCTGGTGCTGATCGTCGGCGCGGTCTTCGCCCCGATGTTCCGCAGCGACGGGGTGGCCACTAACGACTTCTTCCTCGGGCAGGTCGAGTCGGTCGACGGTGCGGCCATCCACGCCAAACACTTCGACGCGGGCTCGGGCACCCCGACCTGGCTACTGGTGCCGTCCACCGAGGCCACCGAGGCGGCCGCAGTCGCCCGCCAGACCCCAGGCGTCAGCGCCGCCGAGATCCTCACCGAAGAGGCTGTTCCCGTCGTGCACGACGGCCGATCCGCCGTGCAGGTGACGCTGACGGCCACCGCAGATTCGCTGGCGGCGCAGGACACGATCGTGCGGTTGCGGGACGGGCTGCGCGCCATCCCCGGCGCCGAGGTCGGCGGCGCCACCGCCGTTGACCTGGATACTCGGCAGACGGCCGCGCGCGACCGCAATGTGGTGATTCCGGCGGTGCTCGTCGTCGTCCTGGCCGTCTTGATCTTGCTGCTGCGCAGCCTCGCTGCCCCGGCGCTGCTGCTGGCGACGACGGTGCTCTCGTTCGCGACCACCCTCGGTATCGCGGCACTCCTGTTCAACGGGCCGTTCGGTTTCCCGGGTGCCGATCCGACGGTGCCGCTGTTCGCGTTCGTGTTCCTGGTGGCGCTGGGCATCGACTACAACATCTTCTTGATGACGCGGGCACGCGAAGAGGCCAAAGTTCACGGCACCCGGCGCGGTATGGTCATCGCACTGACCACCACTGGTGGCGTGATCAGTGCCGCCGGGATTGTGCTGGCTGCCACCTTCGCGGCGCTTGCGGTGATTCCGCTGCTATTCCTCGTGCAGATCGCGTTCCTGGTGGCGGTGGGCGTGCTGATCGACACCCTGATTGTGCGGTCGCTGCTCGTTCCGGCTGTCACACTCGACGTCGGTCCGCCAATCTGGTGGCCGGCCCAGTTTCGGGCAGATCGGAGGTCCGCGTGATCGATCGGGAATCACCGTCCACCCGCCCCGGGTCGGCCGAGTCGCTGCTGGTGACCCAGGGTTCGGTCGGGAGCGCCACCCTGAGCAACGTGAATGCGCCCTGGCTCGCCCGTGCGCTACTGCGCCCGCTCGGCGCTGCGTGCGTCCTGCTGATCGGCTACTTCCTGCTCCCCTTCAACAAAGAGAGCGATCTCACCGTGATCGGCACGCTGATCGGCAGCGGGCTACTGATCGCCTTCTGCGTGTGGGAGGTCCGCAACTTCTTGCACGCGAAGTATCCGTTAGCCGCCGCTATCGAGATGCTCGCCGCGCTGGTGACGCTGTATCTGATCTCGTTCTCGACGGTCTACTTTATTTTCTCGGACTATCACCTGGGCAGCTTCAACGAGCAGCTCACTCGCATGGATGCGCTGTACTTCTGCCTGACGGTGTTCACCACGACGGGCTTCGGCGATATTAACGCCGTGAGCCAAGCCGCGCGCCTCGCAGTGAGCTTTCAGATGGCCGCGAACTTGATCCTGTTGGGCTTGGGCGCCCGACTGTTCGGCATGATCGTCACGAATCGCCTCAACGCCGTACGACGACCAGCGGCCGCGGACGCCCCCTGATACTGACGCCCCCAGATACTAACGACCGCTGATTCCGGACATCAAGCACGCTGACT
>NZ_JBAQWU010000265.1:0-8852 GCF_049299075.1 Gordonia sp. (in: high G+C Gram-positive bacteria) | reverse complement strand
ATGCGTACACGGCGGAATCCTTCGTTTCGGGATGTCATGGCGCGGATCGGCGCGGCGGACCATCCGGCGGAGCTGCTCGACCCTGAACGCTATCAGGTTCCACTCAGGGAACCAGCTACGCTCAGGGCGTGAAAGAAGGTAAGCATAAGCACATACTCATCACCTTCGGCCGATCTTTTCTGACGTTGAACCTGGCCCGACTGCTAGCTTCGGCCGGCTACCGGATCAGTGTCGCCGACACCGTGCCGTTGGCGGTCAGCCGCTACTCGAATGCGGTGACCGGATTTCACCAGGTCAGCCCGCCGAAATACCAGCCGCAGCAGTACTGCCGCGACCTGGTGGAGATCATCGAAGCCAACGACGTCGACATGGTGATCCCGATTCACGAGGAGACCGACATCATCGCGATGATGGCCGGACTGTTTCCGGACTCGTGCGATCTGTTCCTGTCTGACTTCGCGCTCGAGGACACCCTGCACAACAAGCTGAAGTATCAGGAATACCTGGTGCAGCAGGGGATTCCGGCACTCAAGTTCCGTGCCATCACCGGCCCGGAAGACATCGCCGCGCTTGATTTTGACGGTCCGTTCGCCGTGAAGCAGGCCTACTCGCGCGGCTCGCAGCATGTGATCAAGGCCTATCCGGGCGACGCTCTCGACGAGCTGACTTTCGATCCGACTAATCCGTGGATCGCCCAGGAATGGCTGGAGGGCGACCGCTACTGCACCTATTCGGTCTGCCGCGACGGCGTCGTCTACGCCCACGCCACCTACCCGGTCGGCTATGCCATTGACGGGTCGTCGTGCCTGACTTTTGAACAGGTCGATCATCCGGGGATCGAGGCGTGGACCGCGGACCTGGTGGCGCGTACCGGATTCACCGGCCACATCGGCTTGGATTTCATCGACCATCCCGAGCGTGGTCTGGTGACCATCGAGGCCAATCCGCGCGGTACCAGCGGCATCATGATGTTCACCCCGGAGGATCGTCTCGACCGCGCGTTCTTTGGCGAAAACGACGAAGTGATCAAGCCGCCGACGGGGCGCGTCCGGATGATCGGCCTCGGCATGGCTCTCTATGGTTGGCGTAAGAATGCGCTGCCGGGCAACACCTTCCGGCAGTTCGTGCGGGACTTCCGCGCTGCGGATGACGTGATCACCGACAGGGCTGACCGCCTGCCGGGCTGGATGCTGATCCCGGCCTACGCCAACATTCTGCGGCACTCGGTGAAGTACCGGGTCGGTCTGGCCGGCGGCTTTATGCACGACCACGAGTGGGATGGCCGTCAGGTCTGACCCGATCGGCTGCTGAGCGCAGTCCGATTCCAGTGGGCATCGCCGCAGGCCCGGTCACCCGATCAACCTCAGGAGTTAGGGCATGATGGCGGGGTGATCGTTGTAGAGCATCTGACCAAGAGCTACGGCAGCCTCGTTGCGGTGAGCGACGTTTCCTTCACCTGCCTGCCGGGCCAGGTGGTGGGGTTCCTCGGGCCGAACGGCGCGGGCAAGTCCACCACGTTGCGCATTCTTACCGGGCTCACCCCGGCCACCTCCGGCGCCGCGACGATCGGCGGCTACTACTACCGAGACATTCCGAACCCGGCGGTGCAGGTCGGCACGCTGCTCGATGCGTCCGCTTTCCACAATGGGCGCACCGGCCGCGACACGCTGCTGATCAGTTCCCGCACCATGGGCCTGCCGGACCAGCGGGCGGATCAGATGCTTGAGCTCGTCGGACTGGACCGGTTCGAGTCACGACGACGAGTCAAGGACTACTCGCTGGGTATGCGCCAACGCCTCGGTGTGGCCAATGCGCTCCTCGGTGACCCCGCCGTGCTGATTCTGGACGAGCCAGTCAACGGCCTGGACCCGGCCGGTATCCATTGGATGCGCGGTCTGCTGCGCGACTTCGCCGACAACGGCGGCACCGTCCTGCTCAGCTCCCACTTGCTGCACGAGATCGAGCTCATCGCCGACCACATCATCGTGATCGGTCAGGGCCAGGTGATGGCGCAGGGTGAGACAAAGGCGCTGGCCGGTATGCCCGGCACACAGGTCGCCTCCGTCGACGATGAGGCGCTCACCGCAGCCCTGGTCGCGGCGGGCTACGCCGTCCGTCCCGAAGGCGCCAGCCTGTACGTGCAGGCCGAACCGGCGCAGGTGGGTCAGGTGGCGATGGTGTCGGCGATCGCGCTCACCGAACTGCGCGGCGCAGGCACCGGGAACCTGGAGCGGATGTATCTGGATCTGACCGCTGGCGCGCAGCGCGGCCTCGGCGGGGCTGTGCAGGGCGGACCGGGCCACGTCCCCCACGGCGGGATGCCGCAGGGCTTCGGACCCCAGCCGGGATACCCCCAGCCTGGTTACCCCCAGCCTGGTTACCCCCAGCCTGGTTACCCCCAGCCCGGTTACCCCCAGCCCGGCTATCCCCAGCCCGGCTATCCGCCGAGCTTTCCGCCCGCCGGTCAGAACAACCCAGGAGACCAGGTATGAGCTCCCCGCAGCTGACGCCGAAGATGATTAATCCGACCGCACCTGGTGTCCCGTTCGGACGCGAGGTGGCGGTCGAACTCCGGAAGCTGATCGGTACGCGCGGTCCGCGGGTGCTCCTCGGGCTGCTTGTGCTGATCTGGGTGATCACCGCGCTGGTGCTGCTGTTGACCTCTGGTCACCTGACCTTCGGGGACACGCTGACCGGCTTCAGTGCAGTCAGCCGAATCTTTGTCGGGCTGCTGGCAATCCTGCTGGTGACCGGCGAGTGGGGTCAGCGGGCGGTGATGAGCGTGTTCACGCTGGAGCCGCGCCGGGAACGCGTCATCGGCGCGAAACTCTGCGCCGTCTTGATCGGCGCCGTCGCCATCTTCGTCGTGGCCGTCGCGATGGCCGCGGCGATTGTGGCGATCCGGGGCGGATCGTTCGACTTCGCCGCCGCAGCGTTCCGCATGAACGGGTTGCGGGCCCTGTTCGACGTCCTCATGGCGTTTGCGATCGCGCTGGCCATCCTGAACACGGCGGGCGCGGTCGTCGGCTACCTGGCGTTGCCGGAGATCATTATGCCGCTGCTCCTGATGCTCTTCACGCTGCCAACGGCTGGAAATTCGGGTAGCAACGTCTATGAGTCGGTCGCCCCCTGGGTCTATCCGCAGGAAATGTTCCGGGCCTTCGCGAGCACCAACGTACCGGGAGAGGCCTGGGCCCATCTGCTGGTCTGTGCGGTGCTCTGGATCGGACTTCCGGCCATCATCGGGGTTCGGCGCGTCATGTCCTCGGAAGTGAAGTAGCCCCGCGCTGGTGCTCGCCATCGGATAGCGAACCAAATTTGCTGATCGCCAAGTGTGGGTTGTATTTGACGACGTGGCGATATTTTCTTGATTAACTCCTTACGTTGCTAGGTAGCGGGTCGGACGTCACGGGGGCCGATCCGCTCGAACAGATGGGAGTAACCCTTGAAGAAAACGGCATTGGTTGCTGGAGCCTTCTCGTTGATGCTCGTCGCATCCGCGTGTAGCTCCACTGACAAGACACCGGCTGCGAGCGTTGCCAGCTCGGTCGCGTCGAGCGTCGCCTCGAGCGTCGCCTCGAGCACGCCGGCCAGCGAAACCACGACCACTCCGCAGGAGGAGCGGACCACTGTTACGTCGACGGCCACCAAGCCGGCGGCGCAGCCCGAACAGGACGACGATCCAGGGGGCCATCCGTGTACCGATCAGAGCGGCGCACCGGGTCATCTGATCGCCGCGAACGGCGGAGTCGGTCCCGGCTGGGTTTGCGAGATCACCGGAGATGCTCCGCAGGCTGATTCGCAGCGGCACCAGCAGAGCCATGGCCAGGACGACGATCCGGGCGGCCACCCGTGTACCGATCAGAGCGGCGCGCCGGGTCATCTGATCGCCGCGAACGGCGGGGTCGGCCCCGGCTGGGTCTGTGAGATCACCGGAGATGCTCCGCAGAACTAGGTTTCTACTGAGCTGAACGCACAACAACGAGGACCTCGGGCCGCGCGCCCGGGGTCCTCGTCGTCTCTGTTCCCGGTCCGCTTCTCGCCTGGGCGGGCGTGGCGCATCGGCTCAGTTCCCGAACTCCAGGATCGGCCAGGCCACCGCGAATGCGGCGAGCAAGCTGACCACGGTGAGCGGGATACCGAACCGCACGAAGTCCTTCGTTGAGTACCTACCCGGTTCCCGCACCATCAGGTTCGACTGGTGGCTGTACGGATTCAGGAACGTGAACGAGATACACGTGGCGACCAACACCAGCAGCATGGCCGGATTCAGTCCCATCGTGTGCGCGATCGCGATCGCCACTGGTGTCAAAATGCTGGCCGCCGCCGCATTGGTCACGACATTGGTCAGCAGGGTCGTGCCGATCGCGATCACCGCGATCATGACCGGTACATTGCCGGCCGACAACTTGACGATGCCGTCGGAGAGGTAGCCGCCAAGGCCGCTCTCAACCACCATGACACCGAGTCCGATGGAGCCGGCGATGATCGCCAGAATGTTCCAATCAAGGGCGCGGACCGCCGAGCGCGGTGTCAGCACCCCGCTCACCACCATCGCCACAGCGCCCGCGGACGCCACGAGCTCCACCGGCGCCATCCCGAACGACGCGGCCACAATCACCGCTATCAGGATCGCCAGCGCAACCCGAGTCTTACCGGGCTGTGGCACCTTGCCTGCGACGTTCTGCCAGAGGCCGACCAGCGGGTGGTCGTTGAGCGCCTGGCGCGACGCCGCCGAGACGTACACCGTCGAACCGGGCTGAGCCGGGGTATCGCGGAAGCGCTTCGAGGTTTCGGCGGCCACGACGACGAGGTCCTCGTCGGCCATCAGGTCACCCACACTGCCGGAGTTGTCGGCGGCAACGGTGGCCGCGAACAGGTGGTGCGGGGCCAGACCGAACCGGGAGCTCTTCCACAGCATGCGTACGCCGGCTTCGGTCGCCCGGTAAATCAGGATGTCGCCGTCTTCGATGAGGCTGCCCAGATCCACCGGGGTGCCCCAGCGGCGGATCTGGATGAGCTGGTACTCGACGGTCTGGGCCATACCGATATCGGCGGCGGCCCGCCCGACGCTGGTGGCCTTACCTTCGACGGGGATCTCGACGCGCCAGCGGAGTTCCTTCTTGCGGAGTTTCGGTTTGCTCTTGAGGAGGAACCGTGCGCTGACGATGATCACGATCCAGCCGATCACCGCGACCGGCGCGGCGATCGGGACGAACGAGAACATCGACAACTGCACGCCCTCTTGCTGCGCCATCCCGGCAATGATCAAGTTGGAACTTGTCCCGATGAGGGTCATCGATCCGGCCAGGGTGGTGGCGTGCGCGACAGGCAACAGCACCGACTTGGCCGGAATCCCCGAGCGCTGCTGCAGCTCCTTGGCGGCTGGGATCAGCATGGCAACCAACGGAGTGGTGTTGATCAGCGAACTGATGACGCCGACCGGTGGGATCAGCCGGACCAGCGCCTGGCCGGACGACCGGACGCCATCGAGCAGGCGGTAGGTGACCAGCGAAACCACGCCGGTCGCGAGGATACCTTTGGCGATCACCAGCATGGCGGCGATGGTGATGACACCTCCGTTGCTCAGACCGGAGAACAGCTGCGATGTGGTGGCAATGCCCAGCGCGCCGCCGAGGATCAGCGCGATCATCAGGGCGAGGACAGCGGGCACCTTGCCGCTCGTCATCGCGGCGAGCGTGACGACGAGGATCAGTGCGGTCAGCAGAGCCTGCATCATGGCTCAAGTGTGAACGACAAGTGAATGCGTGGTGGCCGGAGCGGTAAAAGCGGGGGCGTTCGGCCTACAGCATGACGCCGGGGTTCAGCAGTCCCTGCGGATCGAGCGCCTTCTTGATGGTCGCGGTCAGGTCCATCACATCGGCGCCCAACTGCGCAGGCAGCCAGCCCTTCTTGAGTCGGCCGACACCGTGCTCGCCGGTGATGGTGCCGCCCATCGCGACAGCCAGGCCCATCACCTCGTCGAAGGCGATCTGTGCGCGGCGCGTCTCGGCGTCGTCGTTCGGGTCGAAGACAATCAGCGGGTGGGTGTTGCCGTCGCCGGCGTGGGCGATCACGGCGATGACGACGTCGTTCGCTTCGGCGATCCGTGCGACGCCTTCGACCAGGGCTGGAAGCGCGGGAAGTGGAACGCCGACATCCTCGAGCAGCAGCGAACCGCGACGTTCCACGGCCGGGATAGCGGCGCGGCGCGCGACGGTGAACGCTTCACCTTCGTCCGGGTCGTCGGTGGTGAAGACCTCGCTGGCACCGTGGGCGAGGAATGCTTCCTCGATGAGTGCGATCTCGACGGTTCCGGCCGGTCCGGGCGCATCGGATTGCGCGATCAGCATGGCTCCGGCATCCCGGTGCAGGCCCATGTTGAGCATGTCTTCCACGGCGTTGATCGAGGTATTGTCCATGAACTCGAGCATTGCCGGACGGGTCTGGCCGGTCACCGCAAGGACGGCCCGGCTGGCGTCGGTAACGCTTGGGAACACTCCGACGACGGTGCACGCCGGGGCTTGCGGCGGGAGCAGGCGCACGGTGACTTCGGTGATGATGCCGAGCAGGCCTTCGCTGCCGACAAAGAGTCGCGTCAGTGACAGACCCGCACTGTCTTTGAGTTGTTTGCCGCCCAGCCGCACGGCGCGACCGTCGGCGAGGACCACCTCCAGGCCGAGGACGTAGTCGACGGTGACGCCGTATTTCACGCAGCACAGGCCACCGGCGTTGGTGGCCGCATTGCCGCCAATGGTGCAGATCTCGAACGACGATGGGTCCGGCGGATACCAGAGCCCGTGCGCGGCCGCGGCGGCTTTGACCTCGACGTTCAACATTCCGGGCCGGCATACGGCGGTGCGTGTCGTCGTATCGACGACGATGCCACGCATCTTTTCGGTGGTGATCATCACGGCGCCGTCGACTGCCGTCGCCCCGCCGGACAGGCTGGTGCCAGCACCTCGAGTAACGAGCGGAACGCCGCTCGCAGCGCACCATCGAACTGCGGTTTGGACGTCCTCGGTAGTCAGTGGCCGGACCAGTGCGATCGGCTGGCCCGCGTTTGGGTCGGCCGCGCGGTCCTGCCGGTATCCGCTGAGGATGCTGGGGTCGGTGATGACCATCGGGCCGGGAAGGGAATCGATGAGGGCGCTGACGTCGACCATGGACCCAGGGTAGGTCTCCGCAGTTCGCTCAGGAGGCATCGCCGCGAGTTCATGAAGAGTTCATTGGGCCGCACGTAATCGAGTACGGCGCGCAACCTTGCCGTCGGCATAACGAAAGGTTCCCTGGGGATGCTGGGCCACGTGCGAAATCCGTTCTCCCCCAAGATCTCTCGTCGTCTCTTTGTTGGGGCGGCTGGCGCCGTCGGCGTCGGTCTGATGACCCCGCCGCGGGTGTCGGCCAAACCTGGCGACGGCACGGTCTTCGCGCACGGTGTCGCGTCCGGCGATCCGCTGCCCGACCGCGTGATCCTGTGGACTCGGGTCACGCCGGAGCCTGCGGCGACGCCCGGCTCGGGCCGTGGCGCACCGGTGAGTGTGCGGTGGGAGATCTCGCCGACAGCAGACTTCGCCTCGATCGTTGCCGCCGGCACGGCCGTCGCGGGTCCGCACTCCGATCACACAGTGAAGGTCGACGCGGGCGGGCTGGCGCCGGCGACAAACTACCGCTTCCGGTTTCGGGTGCTCGACGGCCCCGCCGCCGGGGCGGTGTCGCCGGTGGGACGGACGCGGACAGCGCCGGCGACGGAAGCCGACCTGCGTCGGGTGCGACTCGGGGTGGTCAGTTGCGCCAATTGGGAGGCAGGCTACTTCGGTGCTTACCGGGAACTGGCGCGGCGCAGCGACCTGGATGCGGTGGTCCACCTCGGTGACTACATCTACGAGTACGGCGCGGGCGAGTACACCGGTAAACACGGTGCCGTGCGCCGACATGCCCCGGCCCACGACATCGTCTCGCTGGCCGACTACCGGATCCGGCACGCCCAGTACAAGACCGATCCGGACCTGCAGGCTGTGCATGCCCGGCACCCGTTCATCGTCACCTGGGACGATCACGAGACGGCGGACAACTCCTATCGGGACGGGGCCGAGAACCACGATTCCGCGACCCAAGGTCCGTGGGCGCAGCGGAAGGCCAATGCCGACCAGGCCTATTACGAGTGGATGCCGGTCCGGCCTCAGGTGAGCGACGCCGGCCGGCACCTGTACCGGCGACTGCGCTACGGCACCCTGCTCGAGTTGTCGATGCTGGACCTGCGGACCTATCGCGACGTGCAGCCGTCGGCGACGTCGCAGGACATCGACTCGCCGTCGACGAGCATCACCGGGCGTGCCCAGATGCAGTGGCTGACCGGTGGATTGGCGACGTCGCCGACCGCCTGGCAGATCATCGGTAACTCGGTGATGATCACCCCATTCGTATTGCCGCCGTTAGATCCGGAACGGTTGAAGATCCTCACCGAGCTGACCGGTCTGCCGAGCAACGCGGTGGCGGTGAACTCGGACTCGTGGGAGGGCTACGCGGCGGACCGGAATAGGCTGCTGGCCGCGATCGACAAGGCCGGGCAGAAAAACACTGTCTTCATCACCGGCGATATCCACATGTCCTGGGCCTGCGAGGTGCCGCGGGCGACCGTCGGCCGCGGCGGCGGCGGAAATGTGGCCACCGAGTTCGTCGTCACTTCGGTGACGTCCAACAATTTGGACGATATGGTGTCGGTTCCGGAAAACACTCTCGGTACACCCGCCGCCGCCGCGCTGACGGTGGCCAATCCGAATACCCGCTGGGTGGAGACCGACAGCCACGGCTACGCGGTGCTGACGGTGACACCACGGGCGGCGCAGATG
>NZ_JBAQWU010000264.1:0-5360 GCF_049299075.1 Gordonia sp. (in: high G+C Gram-positive bacteria) | reverse complement strand
GGCCGAATTGCCGCCGGCGCCGGGAGTGGGCGAGCGGGCCGATTCACTACTGCCCCTGTCGGATGATCTCCGGATCGATGTCACCCGGGCATTGCCGACTCGACTCAACGCCCCGGTGGCGGCCGCGTCGGCGCTGATCGGTGGGCCGGTCGGGGTGCACGCGGCAATCGGTCGCAGCCGCATGTGGACGCCGCTGCGCGCGGTGCTGTTGATGGCGTTGGTCATCATGGCACTCTCGTGGAGCGGGAAGGCTGGCTGTCTGCAGCAGGCGCCCGTCCCGGGGCAAGACGGTCAGCCGTCGGCGGGCATGCGTCTGAACTGGGACAATCAGCGCCAGTATTACGGCCTCTGCTACAGCGAGGTGATCGCGCGCTACGGTACCGAGCGGCTGACGATCGACGATCTGCGTTTGGGCACCATGCCGTACCGAACCTACTGGTTCGCCGGTTCGACTGGTGCGGGCAACGATGTGGCCAGCGAACGGCACTACCTGGACCAGCCAGTGGTGATTGGCGCGGTGATGTATATCGCGGCGAAAGCCACGCAGGGCTGGCAAGCATTGATCGACGGCACCCCGATTCCGCGTCAGCTCGACGTGGTCACCTATTTCAACCTCACTGCGTTATTGCTCGTCATCTTCTGGTTGATCGCGGTCTGGGCGACGATGATGACCGATCGCCGCCGACTGTGGCTGGGAGCGTTGTTGGCGCTGTCGCCGCTCGTCGCGCTGCACGCGTTCACCGCGTACGACGTGATCCCGGTGGCCTTGGTGGCGCTCGCCATCCTGTTCTGGACCCGCCGCAATCCGGTTCCCGCGGGCATTTTCGCCGGACTCGCCGTGGCCTCGGCGCTGTACCCGCTGCTGCTGATCCCGGCGCTCGGCGTGATTGCATTTCGGGAGCGAAGAACCCGGGAGCTGACGACGCTGCTGAGCTGCGCGGGTCTGGCCTGGATTGCGGTGAACCTGCCGGTGGTGATCAGTTATCCGCGTGGCTGGAGCGAGTTTTTCCGGACCTGGTGGCAGCGCGCCGCCGAACCGGACAGCTTGTATGCGCTGATCGAGCGGACCACCGCGTGGTCGCCGCCGACGGTCCTCGTGAACGCGGTGTTTCTGGCGCTGCTCGTCGCCGTGATCGCCGCCGTCAGCTATGTGGCGTTGCGTGCCGAGCGCATACCGACCGTGGCCGAGCTGATGTTCCTGCTCGTCGCCGGCTATCTGCTTGTCGGCAAGGCCTGGAGCCCGCAATCGTCGTTGTGGCTGGTGCCGTTCGCGGTCCTGGCCGTCCCGTACCTACGCCTGGTGGTGGCGTGGATGGTGGTCGACGCGCTGATCTGGGTGCCGCGCATGGGCCTGTTCCTGGACCCCGACCGCAAGTGGCTGCCGCCGGAGTTCTTCGACGTCGCGGTGATCGTCCGCGCCGCCTTCGTCCTGGTGCTGTGCGTAGTGGTTGTGCGTCAACTACTCCACAGGCACGACGACGATCCGGCCAGCGGTCCGCCGACCGGGGTCGTGCTCAGTCAACCCGCTCGAGCAGTGCCGGTCGGCTGAGGGCCCACTCGTCGTCGGTCATCGCGTACTGCGCGGTGGTGCGCCAGCCGGTCGGGTCCTGAGGGAAACGCCGATGCTTGCGCAGCAGGCCTTCGAACGTGGCACCGAGTTTGGCGATCGCCGCGCGGGACTGCGCATTCTCTTCGTGCGTGTGCCAGACGACGCGAACGGCGCTGGCCTCAGTGAACGCGTAGTCGAGCAGCATGAGTTTGGCCGCGGGATTGATCACCGTGCCGTGCGCCGGGCGGGTGTAGTAGGTGTAGCCGATCGCCAGCGTCTGATTGGCCGCATCGACGTCGTAGTAGCTGGTGGTACCTACCAGCATCCCGGTTTTGTCATGAATGACGGCAAAGGCAATGCGATGCGGGTCGTCGTGTGCGGCGGTGATCCAGTCGACGGCGCTGCGTTGGTTACCGGGGATGCCGGGGAACCATTGTCCGAGGTCGGGATCGTTTCTGGCGATGAGCGCCAGTTCCCGTGAGTCGGCGATGGTGAGCGGACGGAGCGTGACACCGGCCCGCTGCAGTGTCGGCGTACCGAGCCAATGCCAGGCTGCCTGCGCGTCGGCATCGGCGAGCCGGGTGAGTGGCGGCTTCGGCGGGAGCGCGGTGCGCATAAACGACGCCAGCGGCTCGCGCATCTGCATGCTCGGGCCCTTGAGGAGGAAGTAGATCAATAGGAGGACGTGGCCGTAGACGCCGATCAGCACCCCGCCCATCACCCACCACTTCATGTTGTCGTTGGCATTCATGATCCCGAACATGCGGAAGATGGTGAGGTCGAGGGCCGCATCGGTGAACAGATAGAACGCGATCGCCTGCCACGGCACGCGCAGGAGGACGAAGAACGGCAGCACCCACAGCGTGTACTGCGGGGAGTGGACCTTGTGGAAGAGCATGAATGCGGCCAAGACGGCGAAACTGGCGGCTACCCAACCGAAGACGCCGTCACGCTGGTACTGGCGCCACGCCAGATACATGGCGGCGCCGACCGCCGCGATGATCAGCAGCGGCGAGAGCACGCTCACCAGCGAGTTGTAGATGTCGTCGTTTCGGTTCACCAGAAACCGGACGCCCCAATACCAGAAGGTGTTGGTGTCGATGTTGGCCTTGCGGTTGCTCTGAAACTCCAGCGCGGCGCGCCAGCCCTCGTAGCCGACGATCATAAACGGCACCTGGATCACCAAGGTGGTGAGCACGGCGGCGCCGACCACCCAGGCCGCCCCCACCCAGTCGTAGGCGCGACGGGCGGCGGTCGACACCTGTTCCCCGTGGGTCAGGACATAGGCGGCCAACGGCAGCACGAACAGCCCGGGATAAATCTTCAGCGAGAAACCAATGGCCAGAATGATCGACGCGAGAATCGCCGAGGTGCGCAGACTCGCGCGGCGCTGTCCGGTCTTGTCGGCGCTGGCGCCCCACGCCATCATCGCGACAGCGGCCACCGAGGTGAAGACCACCGGCAGCTCCCAGTTGTGGAAGGCATAGAGCACCAACGGCGGTGTGGCCGCCCACAGCAGCACCCACCAGCGGCACATCCAGGCGAGCAGGATGGTTGCGGCCAGGGCGAACGGCGCCATGATGAATGCATTCTGCTGAAAGAAGCCGACATCGGTGTGTTGGCCGATCGCGCCCAGCCACATGAGGACACCGGAGAGGACCGGGTACTCGACGACGCCGCCGTACAAGTTTCCCGCACCGTCGATGCCGCCATGGATGTACGGGAAAACATGGTCGTCGATGCCGCGACCGACCCACAGGGACATCAGATCCGAATAGCACGGCACGATCGCGTGCCGATTGCCGCTCGGGAAACGCAGGCTGCGGCCCAGCTCGTCGAACGGCGGGCCGCCGCAGACCCGTTTGACCCGGTAGCCCCAGATCAGTGTGGCCAGGGTGAAGAGCACGGAGACCGCCAGGATCAAGGCAGCCTCACCCCGGTGCAGGAAGTTTCTCTGCACTGCGAGATCGGAAGCGGGAGAAGGCATGGGGCGACTCTAACCGGTGCGATTTCGCAGGTCATGCCCGGCTCATGTATCTTGAACACCGTTGCCGACGCAGGCGACCCTCCTGTCGTGGAACGTCCACGACCGATAGCCCATAGGAGGTGATGTGGTCTTATGCGTCACTACGAAATGATGGTCATCCTCGATCCGAGTCTGGACGAGCGCACCGTCGCCCCATCCCTGGATACCTTCCTGAATGTGGTTCGCAACGATGGCGGCTCCGTCGACACTGTCGACATTTGGGGCAAGCGCCGTCTCGCGTACGAGATCGAGAAGAACAGCGAAGGTATTTACGCTGTCATCGAACTCACCGCTACTCCCGCCACCGTCAGCGAGCTGGATCGTCAGCTTGGCCTGAACGAGGCGGTTCTGCGCACTAAGGTCATGCGCAAGTAGGCGCACGACGACTACCGTCACACCACCTCATTCACTCGACCTAGAGGACACACTATGACTGACACAGTCATCACCGTCGTAGGGAATCTGACTGCTGCTCCGGAACTGCGGTTTACCGCGTCGGGTGCACCGGTTGCGAACTTCACGGTGGCCTCGACGCCGCGCACCTTTGATCGTCAGACCAACGAGTGGAAGGACGGCGAAGCGCTGTTCCTCCGCTGCAGTATCTGGCGTGACGCCGCGGAGAACGTCACCGAGTCCCTCGACAAGGGGACCCGGGTGATTGTTCAGGGCAAGCTCAAGCAACGGTCGTACGAGACTCGCGAAGGCGAGAAGCGTACCGTCGTCGAGCTCGAAGTGGATGAGATCGGTCCCTCGCTTCGCTACGCGACCGCTAAGGTCACCCGCACTCCGCGCGGTGGCAACAGTGGTGGCGGTGGCGGTTACAGCGGCGGGAACTTTGGCGGCGGTCAGGGCGGCAACTCCGGTGGCGGCTACAGTGCGCCAGCCGGAGACAGCCGTCCGCAGCCTGTCGACGATCCGTGGGGAAGTGCACCGCCGCAGCAGTCGGCGGGCGGATTCTCCGGCGGAAACGACGAACCACCATTCTGATACCGGGCTCGCCAGCCCGAGGAGCACCAACGGAGCACCACTATGGCAAAGCAAAAGGGGCGCAAGCCCCGCGTAGAGAAGATCACCAAGGCCAAAGCCTGTACCTTCTGCAAGGACAAGAAGGCCACCGATATCGACTACAAGGACACCGCCGTACTGCGGCGTTTCCTGTCCGATCGCGGCAAGATTCGCTCACGCCGGGTGACCGGCAACTGCGTCCAGCACCAGCGGGACATCGCGGTGGCCGTCAAGAACGCGCGTGAAGTGGCCCTGTTGCCCTTCACCTCGACCGGTCGCTGAGCGGGAAAGGAATCACTGACATGAAACTGATCCTGACGAGCGCTGTAGAGAATCTGGGCGAAGCTGGCGACACCGTTGAGGTGCGCGATGGCTACGGCCGCAACTACCTGCTGCCCCGCAGTCTGGCAATTGTCGCCACCCGCGGTGCCGAGAAGCAGGTCGAGGGCATCCGCCGGGCCCAGCAGGCTCGCGGTGTTCGCGACCTGGACCACGCCAACGAGATCAAGCAGGCCCTCGAGGGCCTGGAGGTCGTCTCGCTGACCGTCAAGACCCACGACTCGGGCAAGCTGTTCGGTTCGGTCACGGCCGCTGACGTTGTCAGCGCCGTGCGTGCCGCCGGCGGCCCGTCCGTGGAGAAGCGGAACGTGGAGTTCCCCAAGGGGCACATCAAGGCGATCGGCAGCCACGCCATTGTCGTGAAGCTGCACCCCAAGGTCGAAGCGAAGTTCAACGTGGACGTCGTTTCCGCCTGATCATTTCTCGACACCGAAGGCCGGG
>NZ_JBAQWU010000263.1:0-3893 GCF_049299075.1 Gordonia sp. (in: high G+C Gram-positive bacteria) | reverse complement strand
CGATGAACACGGTGAACGCGACATCGTGCGAACTCGCCACCGGCTCGCTCTCCCAGATACCCGCCCGGTGCCGGACGCCGGTCACGGTGTAGGCCGTCGTCCCCGGCGCGAACCCATCGGGTCCGGCCTCGGCGAGAGCCTGCTCCCACAGCGTCGGCACACTCAGGCTGTCGAGCTCGATTCGCTGGCGGGTGGAGTAGCTGCGCAGTTGTCGCCATGCTTCGTCGTTGGGCAGATACCCGGCGATGTCGGCGACCAGCCCCGGTGTCGACTCGCCGCTCGGATCTCCAACGGCGACCAGCCGTTCGACGTAGGTGTTCCTGCTGGTGGCGCTGGTCGTGTCCCAATCGAACAGCCCCGCTGCCACGCGACGCGCGAAGGTCTCGGGATCAGTGGTCGGTGTCAACGGACGCAGCACTCCTGACGTGTCCTCAGTCGCCCCGAGTGTCCACGACCCCGACCCGTGCAGCTCGGTCGTCGGGACCAGTCCTGGGTCGCTGGGCGTGCCGGATCGGAAGGAGACGGTGGCGAAGATGAGCGCCGCGAGGAGCGCGAGCAGGACGATGGCGGCGACGAGCACACGACGAGTCGGGAACTGATCCGGGGCTTCGCGGAGCATTGGGGTTCCTTCCGGTGGGGACTTGGGTGGACACGACATAGGTGCCCGCGCGTCCCCGGCGGTCGTGCTCAGGCGCTCATCGCCTCGTCGGCGGAAGCACGGGCTGAGCGCACCGCGTCAGCGAAGGCGATGGTCTCGGCGAGCACTCGCTCGAACATCTCCCAATCGGAGTCCTTGAGCTGGGCCGCGATGTCGGCAGCGTTGTAGTGGCGCGACCAGCCGTCGAGGTCACTCCAGGTCAAGACGAACGCGCGCAGCGACCGCGAGGTGGCAGGGTTGTTCCTCTTGGCGCGCGGTCTGCCGCCGCCTCGTGCGCGGTCCTGCCTGGCTCGTTCGTCGGCTTCGTCCCGGAGTTGTTCAAGTGCTTCGGCAGTTGTCGACGCTTCCGCAGGAAAGTCGGCTCCAGCGAGTTCGATCGCTGCCTTGACCCGATGGAACGCCGGTGACACGTCGGCGCCGTTCTCGATGTCCCGCAACTCCCTGGCTGCGAGCTCGCGAACGAGGGACGGAAGGCCGTGATCCTCACTCGCACGTCGTACCGCGAGAATCTGCTCCAAGCGCTGGTGGGACTGCTTCCTCGTCACCAGTTGCGATGCCTGGATGCGGGTCTTGCCTGGGCCAGACGCTGGTGCGGAGTCCGCACCACCGCTCACTTCGCCGATGATTTCCGGTGGTGCGGAGTCCGCACCACCGTTCACTCCGTCGTGAGTCGGCAGACTTCCGAACCGCGACGCCTCCTGCCGGCGTGCTGCATCCTCTGCGAGCACCCGCGACAGCTCGTCGAAGAGTGCTGCTTCCTCCAACGGCGTCAGCGGCTTGTGCTGCTCGTTCTCGTCTTGTTGCGCAAGGATGCGCGACAACACGTCCGAGAGGCCGGAACGTACCCATACCTTCAAGGTGCGCCAGCCCAACCGCTTCACGGCTTCGAGCCGCCGTCGACCGCAGACGAGCACTCCGTCAGGCGTGATCGTGATGGGCTGCAACAGGCCATGCTGCTCGATCGACCGCATCAGTGCGTCGATGTCGCCGAGGTCTTGGCGGTGCCGGAACCCGATGACAATCGAGTCGACGGTGCGCGCCAGTTCGATGTGCCCGTTCTGGTCAGACACGGCTCGCTCCTGGCACGAGGGCATCGGCGGCCGCGACGATCGTCCGCGCAATCTCCGGCATGTCGAGAACGTCGTCAACGTCGTATCCGATGAGCAGTAGTAGAAGAACTCCGCGGCCCGCGTTCGTCTTGGCACGGACGCTGCTCTGGTTGCCCAGAACGGCCCTCAGCATCGAAAGCCACGCGCTCTGGTCGATGTCCAGCAGAGCGAGCGGGTGGCGGTCGCGGCGCAACGCCTCGAACGCAGCCTGGCGGTTGTCCGAGCGGCCGAGGCGGTTGCAGATGTACTCGACGCCGCTGCGTGCGATCTCGGTCGGCCACCCCAGCTCGATGAAGACCTCCACGGTGTCGTCGAGTGCGAAGAAGGCGTTGGTCGGCTCGTTGTCCTCGTTGAGCCCGTCGGCCAGGGCCGTCATGAGGTTGTCTCTGAACGCGGGGTGGTAGTCGATCAGCGCCACGTCTCGGTCGCTGAACCGCTCGGCGTCGTGGTGTGCGGAGACCTGCGGGCGGCGTGCTTGGTGGGTGGAGCACAGGAGCCCGTTGGCGCGTTCTTCGGCGATCAGCGTGACCTGCACCGCGCGGGTGACCACGGCCCAGGGGTCGCAGGCGTCGCGTGCGGCGCGGGTACGCATGACCTCGAATGCAGCGACCGCTGCTTCCTCGGGCTCCAGGCGGTGCTTGCGTGCGAGTGCCCCGTACTTGTCCATCGTGTAGCGCATCAGCTCGGCTGCTTCGGGGTCATCGCGCCAGCTCTGCTCACCGGCAGAGTGCAGGCGGTGCAACGTTGCACGTAGTCCTTCGGAGTCGGTGAACGGCGGACGGGTGTCCGCGGGCCGCTTCACAGCCGAATCCCTTGGTCGGTGACGCTCGGCGCCGATGCCGATGCCGAGGCATCCGGTCGTCCGATGGCGTTGCGGGTGATCCGGCGCCGGACCTTCCACGCTGCCTGTGCCGGAGTGCGGCGAGCCCGCCGCGCCAGCTCGGCCTCCAAGTCGATGCCCCCACGCAACCGGTCAGAGCCCAGGGCAGTCACCAGCTCGGACGGGCGCACCCAGGCGATCGTCTTCTGCTCCTTGGCCGGCTCCTGTCCCCGGCGCGCGGCCGGACTCTGGGATGGATCGCGGTGGACGGCCAGAGCCGAGACATCGGCCTCGACCGCCTCGGTCGTCCGGAACGCTGGCTCGAGGGTCCTGTCGGTCCTGTGTTCATGGGGGTCGTGATTCATTGCTGCTCCTTCGTGATAGGCGCGGTCGATAGCTCGGGGGTCGAGCCGGTGGGTGCCAGCCAGCGGCCGACGGTCGAGGGGTGAACGCCGAGGCAGCGGGCGATGGCGCGGTTGCTCATCCCCTCGAGCCGCAGTTGCTCCGCCTCGGCGCGCTGGTCGACGGCGCTCGCCTCCGACGTGGGTGCGGCTAGTGCAGGGGGAAGCTCGCCGGAGTCTGGACGGGTTGCGGCCTTGACGTTGCGGGTCAGATGCACCGTCAGGTGAGTGATGGCAAGCAGCACCATGGGCGGCACCGACGCAACGGCCGCTGCAACAACGGCGGGCACGGATGCGTCGGCGGCGATCACCGCGTGCAGCGCGTTCGCCGCGACCGAGACGGCTGCGCCGGAGGCGAGCAGGAGCCACGGATACCACGTCGCCCGAGGCCGGGCAGCCGGGGAGAGGGCGACCACGGCGACGGTGGCGACGACGATGATGCCGTCGACGATGAGCGGCCAAGCCCACGCTTGCTCCGGCGCGATGCCAGACTGCCGAGCCAGATCGGCCAGCGACGTGAACGAAAGCCAGAACGCACCGGCGGCGATCAGCACGGTCCCGGAGACGGCGGTGGCGACGACCAGACTCATCGGCCCTGTGCCCATCGACTGGGTGTTCACGGGCCGGTCACCTCTATCGGCGTCGTCCCGGTAGCCGGGGTTCGCTGGAGATCGGGGGACGTGGTGCGGTACGCCGACCGGATGGTCGTCTCTGCCTCGCGTTCGGTCAGGCCGGCCGCGCGGGCAGCCTCGCCGAGCACGGCCACGGAGGCGTCAAAGTTGTGACCGGCTTCGACCATCCGGCACGCCGCCCAGAACAGCCCTTGGTTACGGGCTCCCTCCGCACGGGACGCTACCCATGCCGCCAACCGGTCAGGACTGGAACTGGCTGCGCCCATGCCGGGG
>NZ_JBAQWU010000262.1:0-6161 GCF_049299075.1 Gordonia sp. (in: high G+C Gram-positive bacteria) | reverse complement strand
GGCTCACGGCCTGTCCGGGAGCCACCGGCTGGCCGCCTACTCGGGCACCGGCGTCCGCGCGGACACTCACCGACTTCTTCTCGCTCAGCGAGACAGTGATGTCGGGGTTGTCCACCTTCCCCGCGGTCGTGTTGCCGTAGTAGTGACTCAGGATTCGGTCGGCATTCCAGCCCTTCTTGGCGTAGCCATAGGCGCCCCACTGCCCCATCCCGCGACCGTGGCCGTGGCCGTGACCGGTCAGCGTCAGCGACTCTCCCGCGCTCAGCGAGATGCGTGCGCTGTCGATCCACCCGCTGCCGCCGACGGCGACCCCGCCTACCAACAGCACGGGCGCCAGCCCAAAGGCAGCGAACGTCAGGGTGCGTTTTTTTGCTTGACGTGGTCGGGTACCTGGCACTGCTCTACCTCATTCGCGCGGGACCCCAGCTGCAGCATGTGGCCCGTGTGATTAGTGGGACTTATGTGACAGTAGTGATCGATGGGTCCCAGTCACAACTGTGCCGCGGTCACAACCCGGTCACGCTTGTCGAACAACATTCGAAAACGCCTGGCCCGGGCCAACATCGCCGACGACGGCCCTCCCCCACTCCCCGCGTGTCGCGACCCTCCCCGAGTGTCGCGGTGGCTGCACGGACCGCGACACGCAAAGACGGTCGCGACATCGCCCGACTACGGCGCATCCCAGTCCGGCTGCCGGATCGGCGCGTCAGAACCAGCGCTCAAGGACCTGCGCCAGGCCGTCCTCGTAGTTGGGTGGGGCCACCTCGTCGGCGGCGGCGATCGCGGCGGCGTCGCCGTGGCCCATGGCGAAACCCCGGCCGGCCCAGCGCAACATCTCGATGTCGTTCGGCATGTCACCGAAAGCGATCGGGTTCGCCGCGGCGAGATCGGTGTTGGCGGCGAGCCAGGCCAGGCCACTGGCTTTGTGGACCTTCGGCACCGACAGCTCGATCAGTCCGGTATCGATGGAGTAGGTCACCTCGGCAAGACCGTCGACGGCCGGACGCACTCGGTGCGCCATGTCCCGCGAACTCATCCCGGGCATGCGAGCGAGCACCTTCACCGCGGGCGCGGCATACAGTTGCTCGTCACTGACCTCGACGTGGTCGGGGTTGAGCCAGGCGTGTTCGTAGCCGACGGACGCGACGAACGGCGCGGTCACCGCATCGCCAGCCCCGGCCTGCGCCACCGTTCCGGCTCGTTCCGCGGCCAGGCCCGCGCCAGGCAGGCGCTTCCCGATCGCCTCGGTCAGCACCCGAACGACGTCCGGCGGCAAAGCCTCGACATGCAGGATCCGATCGGCGACGACGTCGTAGACGATTGCCCCGTTGGCACAGACCGCGTAACGCACCGCTGCGGGTGAGCCCGCGAGTTGGTCGGCGACCTGTGGGATCCACCGCGGTGGGCGCCCGGTAGCCAACACCAGTTCCACCCCGGCGGCGCGCGCCCGTTCCAGCGCCGCCCGGGTTCGCGGCGTCAGCTCTTCGCGGTCATCGAGCAACGTGCCGTCAACATCGGACGTGATCAGCGTCGGTGGTCCCCAGAAAGTCTCGGTCACGACGGCTCCTCCTCGACGTCCTCAGTCTTTGCGATCACCAGTACCTCCTCGAAGGCTGGCGGGCTGCCGCCGCACCGGGCCGACAGCCAGCGAAGGCGTGTTCCACGTCAGTCCCCTCCGCGCCAGGCCCCCGGCGTCAGTTCTTCCCCGCGTCGTCTCCGGCCGCTTGCTCACGGGCGGCACGGCGGGCTGCCTTCTCGGCCGCCTCGGCGGCGTCCAGCGCGTTCGCTTGCTCAAGTGTCGGGGCGCCGCCGCCGAGCTTCGCCGGCACCCAGAACTCGCCGGCCGGGTACGGACCGTTCCACTGCGCGTACATCTGCTGCAGCTCGTCCAGCTTGGTCGACATCGAATCGTGCAAGCGCTGAGTGACCTCCTCGGCGGTGCCGTTCGGGAGGATCGGCTCGCAGACACCAATCGCGATCTTGAAGTTGTTGCGCCCCATCGCTTTCGGGTGCCCCTTGGTCCAGATCCGCTGAGCCCCCCAGACCACCGTCGGGATGATCGGCGCGCCCGAGTCGAGCGCCATGCGGGCCGCACCGGATTTGAATCCCTTGATCTCGAAGCTGCGACTGATGGTGGCCTCTGGGTAGACGCCCACCAGCTCGCCGTCGCGCAGATAGTCGACGGCCATCTGGTAGCTCGCCGCGCCGTTCCCACGATCGACGGGGATGTGCCGAAGGGCGCGCATGATCGGGCCGCCGACCTTGTTGTCGAATACTTCCTGCTTTGCCATGAAACGGACCTTGCGCCTGCCTTGCAGGTGGGCGGGAATGCCAGCGAGGGTGAAGTCCAGGTAGCCGGTGTGATTGATCGCAACCACCCCGGGGCCGCTCACCGGGACGTTCTCCACACCGGAAATCGTGAACTTGAGGCCCTGGGCCAGCCACAGGGTGCGGGCCATGCCGATCACCGTGTCGTATACGGGTTCCATGGAGGCGAGCTTAGTCGCGCGCCAGCGATCATGGGCGAGACCAACTGTCGGTAGCGCTACGCACCTGGGCGTCGGTCTACCCGCTGGCGGGTATGCGCCCGACGACAGTTGCGCGCAGCGCACCCCGCGGCGGCCGAATGCACGCAGCGCCAGCCACCATCCCGACTGCGTGCCACGGCCCGGCTGCTTCAGGCCATTCCCAATTCGATGAGGACTGATCAAAAAATGCCAATTCGACTAAGCCCCGGTACATGCCCCATTTGTCACGCCATCATCGCCATTTGTGGAGTTCGACTCAGTGTGCACTTTCCGTGCACCGGTGCTTACAGTGAATTTTGCAATCATGCTTGTTCGAATTGGGATTAACGAAGGGGAAATCAATGCGGATCGGACCGTCCTTTGACGAGCAGGTCCGCGTGAACGCCGAGGATGCTCCCCAGCGCTGATTTTGTGGATATACCAGACGGAAACCCGACGATGCACCGCGACACAGCGAGGTCCCCTTTCGCTCTCACCAGTCACGAAGCAATCACTCAGTTCCGCATCGCCGTCGACAAGTTGAGCGAAACGGTGAGTTGCTGCGCACCCGAAAGCGTCGAGTCATCGATCCAAGAGGGCCTCGCTGACGCCGCGATCACCACCGTGCTCCAAGCCGCAGCGGGCGACGGCACTCGGCACCGCGCGCTGGACGATCTCGCCCAACGCGCCACGACCTTCCAGCCGACCCGCGTCTCATCAGCTCGTGACGTCGGCGCCCTGGTGCGCGTGGAATTGCTCTCCGCTCTCGACGCCGCCTGGTGGTCGCATGTTCCGCCCTACCGCACCGATGACCAGATCCGTGCCGACGTTGACCTCGTTGATCTACGCTCGGCCCGCCGCCACCGGGATCTGCGTTTCGGATTCCGAGTCCAGGTGTTCGACCCGGTGCGACGCGCCCTCCGTGCAGCCGATCGACGGGCCCTTCCGCACCGGTCTCCTCGAACGATCGGGATGCGCCTGCCCTACGGGCGGCCAGAGATGATCGGTGTTCTCAATTCGCTCGCCGACGACCTCGCAGCCCGGGCGCCCGGTGCACCCCAAATCTGGGTGAACAGCCTGGTGCGCAGCCTTGCTTACCAGGATGAGATGCGCTCGTCCGGTTACACCGCCGCCACCGGCAGCGCGCACTGCGTCGGATGGGCAGCCGATATCGAGATGGCCTGGATGAAGCACAACGGGTATGGGAACGCTCTTGCCGATCTCCTGATCGAACGCGCACACGCTGCGGAGTTCAACGTCATAGACGAGGGACAGGCCTGGCATATCTGCCTCAATCCGGCAATGACGACGGGAGGTTCGACGTGTGCGGAATCGCGATGATCGTCGGCTCAGGATGGTCGACCGACATTTTTGGGGCCATGATCGCGGCGGTGGAACACCGCGGCACGATCACCGAACGATACGAACGAAGTGATCTCGCGGCGGCGACTCGTCGGCTTCCGATCGTCGACCGGGAACACGCCGTCCAACCCTGGCGCTTCGGGCCGGCCAGCGAGAGCACGCTGTGCTACAACGGCGAAATCTACAACCTCGGGGAGCTCCGTGACGAGCTCGTCGGCCTCGGACGGCTCCCGGAGACCTCCTCAGACACCGAACTGGTCGCGCTCAGCCTGCTCCAGTGGGGTGAGCAGGCTGTCAACCAACTCGCGGGAGAGTTCGCGTTCGCCATGGAACGCGACGGTTCCGTCTATGTCGCGCGCGACCAGTTCGGGGTGAAGCCGCTCTACTACGCCATCCACGGTCCGCTTGTCTTCGTCGCATCCGAGATCAAGGCACTGGTGCCTGTCGGCGCACCGATCGACGAGGTCCCACCCGGCCACCACGGGTGGATCTCCGCGGCGCGCGGTGCCCGGCTGCGCGCGTACTACGACCTCGACGAGGCGGTGCGGACTGGCGAACAGCGCGAGTTCACGTCCGAAGCCGAGGCTGTCGAGGCCATCCGCGCCGCCGTGGTCGCCGCCGTCGAATCCAGGGTGCACACGGACCTTCCGCTCGGGGTCATTTTGTCCGGAGGACTTGACTCCACGATCGTCGCTACGGTGGCCGCACGGGTCCATCCCGAGTGCACCGCATACACCATCGGTACCCCAGACAGTCCCGATGTCGCATACGCCGCCCGGGTGGCGGGCGATCTGGGGATCAGGCATCGGGTGATCGAACTGCGGCCGCGCGACATCCCCCGATCTGCCGCCCTGGCGGCCGTGGGATTCTCCGAGCTGAGCGAGTACGGCGACATCATCAACGCCGCCATCTCCGCCCCGCTGTTCCAGGCCATCGCCGACGACGGTGTGCGCGTGGCAATCGGCGGCGACTGCTCCGACGAGCTTTTCGGCGGATATCCGATGTATCAAACGGTGCCCGCCGATCAACAGCGGGAACTGTTCACCTACAAGCTTCGGAGCCTGGGTCGCACTGAACTACAACGAGTCGACCGCGCCAGTATGGCGGCGACCGTCGAGGCACGTGTGCCGTTCCTCGATCAGCGGGTGGTCCAAGCCGCCCTGCGTGTGCCGTCGGCGTGGAAGGCCCGCGACGGTCAGGACAAGTGGATCCTGCGGCGGGCAGTCGAGCAGCTCGTACCCGATTACGTGATCAATCGACCCAAGCACGGACTCTCGTATTCCTCCGGTCTGCACGACCGCGTACGCCTCTTCAAACCCTGGATGCCGCGCGAGTACCACCGGCACGGATTGGCGGCTCACACTCCGCTACACCGCGACTTCGATGCGGCGCTGGCCGCCTCCGGCGACGACCTGCGAAACGCGCTGGCCAGTGGCCAACTCCTGCAGGATCACACTCCGCTGGAGAAGTCCCGCGACTTCGTCGGGGCACTGCGCTGGAACCTCTTCCCGCCGAGAAGCGGGTCGACTAGCGAATTCACCCAACCACAACAGGAAGGATAGGTATCTCCATGTCTCAGCCAGTTCCGACCACGCCCCAGTCTTCGACCAAGGCCACCTGGGCGCTCGTCTGTGCGATCGCCTCTCTGGTCATCCCGTACGCCTGGTTCATCCCCGCCATCGCGGCGATCATTCTCGGCACCTCCGCACGTGCCGAGATCCGGGCGGCGCAGGGCACAATCACCGGCGACGGTCGCGCCCGGGCCGCGGTGATCATCGGTGCCATCTCGCTGGTCCTGGGCCTCATCGTCGTGATCTACCTGGTGTCGTAGACCCTCTGGTAGCCGAGACGCTCACCCACGGGTTGCCCGCGCCGAGTCCTATGACAGCGGGAGGCTGGCCACCGGCTCGCCCACGCGCACGGTCGGTTCCGCCGCGTTGCCGACGGTGAAGGTGACCGCGGTGGCTCCACTCATATCGTGGATGATCGCGGTGGTCGACGGCGCGACGTCCGACTCGGACATCGTCCCGGCGAGCCGTGAACCACTCGGCCCGTCGAGCCACATCTGGTAGATCGTGCCCGGCGCCGGCTGCGGCACCTGATTCATCACCAGAATGCCCTCGCCCGTCGCCGGGGAGTAGGTGACTGTCGCCCGACCACCAGCCACCTCGCCGCTGGTCGTCCGCACGTCCGGTGCCGCGAAAATTTGGTCGGCGGGCGATGTCGAGGCGGGCGCGTCCCGGCCCGCGATCGAGTAACCAAGTACCGCGCCACCGGCACCCAGCACGATTG
>NZ_JBAQWU010000261.1:0-6118 GCF_049299075.1 Gordonia sp. (in: high G+C Gram-positive bacteria) | reverse complement strand
AGCTGGAGCCTTGGACACAAAGTTCTCGCGACGATCGCCGCCCTGCTCCTGCTCGCCGCGATCGCACTCATCGGCTACTGGCTGCTGGATCCGGCGACGTCGCCGAACCGGGGCAACACCGCACCCTCGGTGTCCACCGAGATCGCCACGACCACTCCGGAACGCACCGGCAGCACGGTAACCCGACCGAACCCGACCTCACCGTCGCGCACCAGCGACGCTACGACCACCACCACCGTCACCGAGGAGTCGACGGAGTCGGAGCGCCCGCAAACCCCGACCCCGCCGTCGCGGACCAACCCGCTGCCCGACTGGATCCCGCAGCTCCCCGGAATTGGTGGGTAACCGATGGCACCTCAGCAACTTCTCGCCGACCGGTATGAGCTCGGCGAGGCATTGGGCTTCGGCGGTATGTCGGAAGTGCAGTTCGCGCGGGATCTGCTGCTGCACCGCGATGTAGCCGTCAAAATCCTGCGTCCGGACCTGGCCCGCGATCCGACGTTCTACATCCGCTTCCAGCGCGAAGCGCAGAACGCGGCGAAACTGAATCATCCGACGATCGTGCAGGTCTTCGACACCGGAGAAACCGACACCGACGAGGGTCCGCTGCCGTTCATCGTCATGGAGTACGTCGATGGCGAGACACTGCGCGACATTCTGCGGGCCAATGGCCCGATCGCGCCGCGCCAGGCGATGGCCTGGATGGCCGATGTCGCCGCCGCGATGGACTTTTCGCATAAGGCCGGGATCGTGCACCGGGATATGAAGCCAGCCAACGTCATGATCGACCATACCGGCGCGGTGAAGGTGATGGACTTTGGCATCGCGCGCGCCATGGACGACACGTCGGCGACGATGACCCAGACCTCCGCGGTAATGGGCACCGCCCAGTATTTGTCGCCCGAGCAGGCCCGCGGCATCAAGGTGGATCCGCGCAGCGATATCTATTCGATGGGCTGTGTGCTGTTCGAATTGATCACCGGGGAACCACCGTTCACCGGTGATTCGCCGATTGCGGTCGCCCACCAGCACGTCCACGAGGACCCGCGCCGCCCGTCGCAGGTGAACGCGGAGATCTCACCGGAACTCGACTCGGTCGTCATGAAGGCGATGAGCAAGAATCCGGCCAACCGTTATCAGACGTCCGGCGAGTTCCGTGCGGACCTGATCAAGGTGATCGCTGGCGGCAAACCATCGGCACCCATGCTTCTCGACGCCGATGACGACGATGTACTAGCTCTGACCGGCGCGCAGAGTCTCGCGAGCGCGTCGGGCGGCCGTCGTCGCGGGGTTGCGCTCGATAGCACTCCTACTTATTCGCCGCGACGCCGCCGGGTACGGATAGCGGTGGCGCTGGTTTCGATCCTCACCCTGATCATCGCCTTTTTGGCCTGGTCACCGTGGAGTGCTGGCGGCGAAATGGTCGCGATCCCGATGGTCACCGGACTGACGGCCGACGCCGCTAAAGACAACCTTGAGCAGACCGGATTCCAGGTGAAAGAAATCGCCGAGTCCAGTCTCGATGTGGCTGTCGGCCTGGCGACGCGCACCGCACCGGGCAATGGTGTCCCCACATCCAAAGGCTCGGAGGTGACGCTGTACGTCTCGTCCGGTCCGCAGCGCCGAGCCATCCCGGACCTGCGCGGGAAGACGCAGAAAGAAGCCACCGAAGTCTTGAGCACGCTGGGCTTCACCGAGATCAAGACTGAGAAGACCGAGTCCACCGTCGCGTTGAAAGACAAGGTAGTGCGCAATACGCCGAGCACCGGCAGCGAGACGGCAGTGAACACCACGGTGGTGCTTTACGTGGGCACCGGCCCCCGCGAAGTAACTATCCCCGACCTCACCGGCCAGACCGAGGCGGAGGCGCGCACCGTTCTTGAGCAGATGGGTCTGGAGATGAATGCCGTGCCGGGCGACTCCGAGCGCCCGACGGGCCAGGTCGTCTCGACGTCACCGAAAACCGGCGACACCGTCGAGGTCGGCAGCGTCGTGCGGGTCGTGATCTCACGCGGCAACCAGTTCGTCGTACCGGATCTGCGCGGCAAGACTGTCGCGTCGGCCAAGGCCGCCCTCACCGCGGCGGGCTGGGAGGAGAGCACCATCAACGTGCGCCAGCGTCCGGTCGGTCTGACCTCCGCCGACATCGGCAGGGTGGTTGAACAGTCGCCGAGGGCTGGGGCCAAACTGGCCAAGGACGGGGCGGTGGAACTGGTCGTCGGACGCGCTGGCCTCTAGCCGAGTCGCGGTCCGCCGAGACCGGCGGTTCAGGTGGCCAGCGCGCTGGCCACCTCGGCTTCCAGCGCGGCGACCCGCTGTTCGGGAACGTCGTATCCGCACATGTGCAGCCAGTTGGCCAGCATGCGGTGTCCGCCCTGCGTCAGCACGCTCTCCGGGTGAAACTGCACCCCGTGGATCGGCAGCTCCCGGTGTGCCATCGCCATGACAATCCCGGACTCGGTCCGGCCGGTCACCTCGAGCTCGTCGGGGATGGTCTCCGGCAGCACCGTCAGCGAATGGTAGCGCGTGGCCACGAACGGGTCGGGCAGGCCAGCCAGGACGCTCTGGCCATTGTGCGTGACCAGTGAGGTCTTGCCGTGCAGTAGTTCCGGTGCCCGGTCGACGGTCGCTCCGAAAGCCGCGCCGATCGCTTGGTGGCCGAGGCAGACGCCCAGCAGCGGGGTGGCGGCGGCTGCGGCGACCGGAATGATCGGCATCGTCGCACCGGCTCGCTGCGGGGTGCCCGGTCCGGGGGAGAGCAGGATGCCGTCGTAGGCCGCGACAACACCGGGCAGGTCATCGAGGCGCTCGTCGTCGTTGCGCCACACATCGGCATTCACCCCGAGCTGGCCGAGGTACTGGACCAGGTTGTAGACGAAGCTGTCGTAGTTGTCGATGACGAGGATGCGCACGCTGCCAGGTTAACGGTTTGCAGCTGCTCCCGGCCGCTGGGTTACCGTAGAGACATGCCTAAGTCAAAGGTGCGGAAGAAGACTGATTACACGATCAACCCGGCGAGCCGCACGCCGGTGAAGGTCAAGGCCGGCCCGTCGGGTGTCTGGTACCAGGCCGTGATGTTCGGTTTCATGCTAGTCGGCCTGGCCTGGCTGCTGGTTTTTTACCTCGCTGCCTCCAACGACAGCCGCCCCGTCGCCCAAGAAGGCGGCTGGCTGCATTGGATGTACAACCTCGGTCAGTGGAACATGCTGATCGGCTTCGGTCTGGGTGTCATCGGCCTGCTGATGACCATGGGCTGGCGCTGACCGATCCCTTCCAGCCCCCGATGAGCCATGCCTTGTCGCTGGGTACCGAACCGTCGACCAACGACGTCTCCTCGCTGATCGAGTGCCCTTCGACCGCGCAGGACCCACGCAGCGAGTCGAAACAAGGACCTAATTACATGTGTGTAAGTAATCCACACTGTGGAAATCACATGTGTGTAACTCATCCCCATTGTGGACAGGCGCTGTGGATAACTCTGTGAACGACCGTGTCCACCGCTGGTCGACACCCCTTCCCGGCGGCCTGGCCCTGCTCGGCGTCGGAATCGCGCTCGGCGTCGGGTCGTGGGCCAGCCACCCCGATCGTCCCGCGATGTTTGTGCTGGCCGTCGCAGCAATCGGTGCCGCCGCCGTCGGCCTGATCGCGCTACTGCGGCGGCCGCGGCTAGTCGTGGGTCCCGGCGCACAATTGCGCGTCGGGACGCTCCGCGGACCGACCACACTGACACCGGCGGACACCCAGTCGGTCGAGCTTCTCGGCACCCGGCGCCTGGCGTTCCGCTCGCAACAGCTTCTCATCGAAGACACCGCAGGCCACCTGATGGTCTTCGGGCGCTGGGACCTCGGAGAGAACCCGGCCGTGGTCTTCAGCGCGCTGGCGGCCGCTGGTTTCCCGGTCACCGACCGAACTGTCCGCGACGCCGACTAACCCGTGTTGCGGCCCGAGTTCGCGCCCTCGGGTTCGGGATCGGTTCCCCCCTACACGCTGTACGCGGTTACCAGCCCTACACCGATACCGGCCGCAATGACCAAGAGCGCGACCAGCGCGATTGCGCCCACCCGGCTCACCCGGTCCGCAGTGCGTTGTTCGGCGGGCAGCACCGCCGTGGGCAGCCAGAGGACCGCGAGGGTACTGAGCGCGCCAAAGAGCAGTCCGCCCAAATGGGCCCAGATCGAGATGCCTGGGATAGTCACCGACATAGCCACGTTCAGGCCGATCACCACCAGAATCGAGGTGGCCGGCAGTTTCAAGCGCAGCACCACGATGAGCAGGGCGCCCATCAAACCGTAAATTGCACCGGACGCACCGGCCGTCGCGACGACGCCGGGTTGCAGCAGGAGGACCGCGGCGCTACCGCCGAGCAGACTGGCGAGATAGATCGCGCCGTACCGAAGTGGACCGAAGAGCCGCTCCAAATCCCGACCGATGATGTACAGCGAGATCATGTTCAGCGCAATGTGCGGAACACTCCAGTGCAGGAACCCCGACGTCACTAACCGCCAGTATTCGAAGTCCACATCCGGCCGGAAACCCGGACCGAAGCCGGTGGAAAGTACGCCCCACTCCATCAACGGCGACGCCCCGACGATTCCCGCGCCCTGCCACATGCAGAGCGCGAACACGACGACGTTGACCGCGATCAGCGCATAGGTGACCACCGGGGTCCGGTGCGCCGCGTCGGCGGCAACCTGCGGGGCGGTGCCCACGCGGACCGTCGCCGCCTCGCGAGCGACGCAGTCGACGCAGTGCTGTCCTACCGGGGCCGCGCGCAGACACTCCGGGCAGGCCAGCTGCCCGCACCGCGAACACGAGAGCGCGGTGGGGCGGCCGGGATGCCACGTGCAGGTCTGCGGCCCGGTAACGGGATGTCCCATCTGTGAGCCGTTCGAGATCAGTTGATCTCGATGCTCTCAATCACCACATCGTCGTGCGGACGGTCGCCACGGTCGGTGGCAACGGCGCCGATCGCGTCCACCACGGCACGCGAATCTGCGTCGACGACCTCACCGAAAATGGTGTGGCGACGATTCAGGTGCGGCGTCGGAACCGTGGTGATGAAGAACTGCGAGCCGTTGGTGCCCGGTCCGGCGTTCGCCATGGCGAACAGGTAAGGGCGGTCGAACTGCAGGTCGGGGTGGAACTCGTCCTCGAACTGGTAGCCCGGGCCACCGCGACCGGTGCCGGTCGGGTCGCCGCCCTGAATCATGAAACTGTCGATGATTCGGTGGAAGATACTGCCGTCGTAGAACGGGCCGCTGTCGCCGCCCTTGGCGTTGGTGGTCGAGTAGTCGCGGGAACCATCGGCGAGACCGACGAAGTTGGCGACAGTCTTGGGCGCCTGGTCTTCGAAGAGCTCGACGACGACGTCGCCGCGGTTGGTGTGCAGGGTTGCGGTCTTCTTGTCATCACTCACGCTTCCATCCAATCATGTCGGCCCGCCGATGGGTGGCGACTAGACCTGTGCGGGGTGGCCAGGGCTCGGTTCACCTGGCACGCTTGATCTATGTCAAAGAATGCCGCGGCCGTCGTCGTCTCCGTCCTCGCCGCGATCGGCGCTGCCGTCGCGATCGCTTTGCGCCTGGCCCGCACCGAGCACCCGCCGGTCTCCGCCCAGGTGCCCCGCATCGACGACTTGGGCTGACAGTGCTGACCCTGCCGAACCTAAGCGAGTAGTTTGGACGGGTGTCCTCTGATCAACCGCACGATCCCGCGAGCGTGGACGAACCCCCCAGCGACGGCAGCGGGCGAGTTCGCGCACCAGCCGACCGCCGTGCGCCAGGACCGCAGGCGAACGTCGAACCGTCGACGAGCGGCGACCTGCCGCCGATGATGGTCCAGTCCGTGCCGGATCCGACCAGTCCGGCCGAGCCGCCAGTCGTCCAGCGCGCAAGCTATCCCGGCACCGCAGCGGCGAACCAGTCTGCACCCGCGCCGCATCGACAATCCGCCCGCCACTACTCGGCGACAGCCGCTCGCCCGGCCCCCGCGCCACCCCAGCCTGTCCCACCCCAGCCTGTCCCACTCCAGCCTGTCCCACCCCAACCTGTCCCACCCCAGCCCGGCCCACCCCAACCCGGCCCACCCCAGCCGGTTCCGCCCCAGTCCGCCGCACCCC
>NZ_JBAQWU010000260.1:0-2242 GCF_049299075.1 Gordonia sp. (in: high G+C Gram-positive bacteria) | reverse complement strand
CAATGCCCGCAGCTACGGGGCCGCGGCGATCGCCGTGCCCCCGGGGCGCGAGGTGCTCGCCGCAGTCCGATCGGCGATCGCGGCGGCGAAGCAGACTGCCGGACCGACGGTCATCGTCGTCCCGTGCGACGGGTCGATCGGTGCACCCGACAGCGTCGCCTGGTGGGATGTTCCGGTCGCTGCGGTCGGCGGCGACGAGGCCACCCGGCGGGCCCGCGTCGATTACGACGATGCGCGCGGTTTGCAGCGCTGGCACCTCGGCTGAGGAAGACTGGGACCATGCGTATCGGCACTGCACCCGACTCCTGGGGCGTCTGGTTCGCCGACGACCCGCGGCAGACTCCGTGGCCGCGCTTCCTCGACGAGGTGGCGCAGGCCGGGTACCGGCACGTCGAGCTCGGCCCGTTCGGGTACCTCCCGACCGATCCTGCACTGCTGGCCGATGAGCTCGCCGCGCGCGGGCTCACCTTGTCGGGCGGCACCGTTTTCTCTGATTTTCACCGCGGCGACCGGGCCGACACCGGGCTGTGGGAGAAGGTTCGCGCGATTGCCCACCTGGTCCGGGCGGTCGGCGGTGAGCATGTGGTGGTGATTCCGGCGCTCTGGCGTGATGACCGGACCGGGCGCCAAAGTGAACCGCGTACGTTGACCGACGACCAGTGGACGACCTTGGCAGCGGGGCATGACCTGATCGGCCAGGTGCTGGCGCAGGAATACGGACTGGCCCAGCAGGTGCACAGCCACGCCGACACGCATGTCGCCACCCCCACACAGGTGGACCGGCTGCTGGAGCTGACGGATCCGCGGTATGTGAACCTCTGTCTGGACACCGGCCACTACGCCTACTACGGCGGCGACAGCGTGGCACTCCTGACGCGCGCCCCCGACCGCATCGGGTACCTGCACCTCAAGCAGATCGATCCGACCCGGGCCCGCGAGTTGCTCGACGGGGATGTTCCCTTTGTGGACGCGGCGTGTCAGGTGATGGTGGCGCCACCGGCCGGATTGCCCGACTACGGTCCGGTGCTGGCGGCCGCGCACGCTGCCGATCCGGACATGTTCGCCATCGTCGAACAGGACATGCCCGGTTGCGACCCGGCCCAGCCGTTGCCGATCGCCGTGGCGACGCGCGCCTATATCGAGGAGCGATTGCCAGCGTGAGCGAGCTGCGCGTCGGCGTAGTGGGAACCGGCACCATGGGCTCGGACCACGTGCGGCGGCTGACTCGGACTACCACCGGAGCGCGGGTCAGCGTCGTCGTCGAACCGGACCGGGAGCGACGTACCGCGGCGCTCGCCGTCGCGCCAGGTGCCGTCGGAATGGCGGGTCTGGACGAGGCACTGGCGGCTGGCGTGCTGGACGCGGTGCTGATCGCCGCACCTGGACCGCAGCACGAGTCGACGGTGGCCGCGTGCGTGCGGGCGGGGCTGCCGACATTGTGCGAGAAGCCGCTGACACCGGATCCAGAGTCGGCGTGGCGACTGGTGGAGGCCGAGCGGGCGGGCGGGCGCCGGCTGATCCAGGTTGGCTTCATGCGCCGGTACGACGTCGAATACGCGGCGCTGCGCGCGAGGATCACCGAGGGCCGGTCCGGTGAGCTGCTGATGATTCACGCGGTGCATCGCAACGCCGGCACCCCGGTCGGCTACGCCGAGTCGATGCTGATCACCGATTCGGTGGTCCACGAGCTGGACGCCGTGCCGTGGCTAGCGGGCAGCCCGATCACCTCGATCGAGGTACGTCGAGGCAGGCCGAATCCGCGGGCAGCCGCGGGGCTCCGTGAGCCGATCCTGGTGCTGCTGCGCTTGGCTGACGGGACGCTCGCTGACGTGGAGATGAATGTCTTGGCGGCGAGCTATCAGGTGATCACCGAGGCTGTGCTGGCCGGCGACGTCGTGCGGATCGGGGACGTCGGGCACCACGCGGACTACACGACGCGGTTCGCCGAGGCCTACGACCGCGAGGTGCAGGCCTGGGTGGATTCGGTTGCCGCGCAGGCAATTTCGGGACCGTCGGCCTGGGACGGCTACGTGGCGGCGGTCTGCTGCCGGGCGGGCGTGCAGGCGCTTACCGCTGAGGGCCCCGTCGTCGTCGATCTGCCACCCCGCCCCACGTTCTACGCCTGACGGCCTTGCCGTCGGTCTCGGGCCAACACTCTCGGCTGGTGCCGATGGTCTTGGCTCATGCCAACGTGTGCGCAATGGGGCGGAACCAGAACTGCTGGCCCGAACCGGGCCGCGGA
>NZ_JBAQWU010000259.1:0-2246 GCF_049299075.1 Gordonia sp. (in: high G+C Gram-positive bacteria) | reverse complement strand
GTGGGTTCGCGGGCCGGCGCCCGCCCGGTCACCGTGCACTCCTGTGATCAGAGTGCGGCCGAGGTGACCGTCGCCATGGGTCCCGCGCGCCTGGACGGGACGAGCACCGTCACGATCGCCGGACGGGCACTGACCGGCGACGCTGTGGACGTCGGCAATCCGCACCTGGCATGCGTCGTCGCCGATCTGACCGCGCAGACGCTGGCCGCGCTGGATCTGACCGTCGCACCGGTGCTGAATGGTGCAGATTTCCCGGCTGGTGCCAACGTCGAGGTGCTGACGCCATTGGAGCCGGCGTCCTCGCCGCTCGATTTCACGTCTCACCTGCGCGTGTACGAGCGTGGCGTGGGAGAGACTCGGTCGTGCGGGACCGGTCTGGTAGCCGGTGCCGCGGCCGCCCTGCACGGTATCGGGCGCAGCGAAGGAACGGTGGGCATCACGGTGCCCGGCGGCGGCGTGACGGTGACGATCGCCGCCGGTCAGGCGTACCTGCGCGGCCCGTCGCGGCTGGTCGCGCGCGGTGAGTTGATCGACGGATTCCTGGGCGGTTAGCAAAACCCAGGTGCGCGCGGCCGGTCCGATCAGGCATCATGGTCGGTATATGACTGACTTGCATGAACTCCCCGAGACACCGACCACTGGCGAACTTCAGCTCAGCGACCGCGCGTCGCTGCAACGCGTGGCCGGACTGAGCACCGAACTCTCCGACGTCACCGAAGTCGAATACCGGCAGCTGCGGTTGGAACGCGTCGTCCTCGTCGGTGTCTGGACCTCCGGCAGTGCCGATGAAGCCCAGGCCAGCATGGCCGAACTGGCCGCCCTCGCCGAAACCGCAGGATCGGAGGTCCTCGAAGCGGTGATTCAGCGCCGTCCGAAACCCGATGCGGCGACCTACCTGGGCTCGGGTAAGGCCGAGGAACTGCGGGAGGTGGTCCTGGCGACCGGCGCCGATACGGTGATCTGCGACGGTGAACTGACGCCCGCGCAGCTGACCGCGCTCGAGCGCGTCGTCAAAGTCAAGGTGATCGACCGGACCGCACTGATCCTGGATATCTTCGCCCAGCACGCCACCTCCCGCGAAGGCAAGGCGCAAGTCTCGCTGGCACAGATGGAATACATGCTTCCGCGTCTGCGCGGTTGGGGTGAATCGATGTCGCGGCAGGCCGGTGGTCGGGCCGGCAGCAACGGCGGTGTGGGCCTGCGCGGCCCCGGTGAAACCAAGATCGAGACCGATCGTCGGCGAATCCGCGAGCGCATGGCCAAGCTGCGCAAAGAAATCCGCGGCATGAAGACCGCGCGCACGGTCAAGCGCGCGCAGCGCAGCCGTGGCACCATCCCGGCGCTGACCGTCGTCGGCTACACCAACGCGGGGAAGTCGTCGCTGGTGAATGCGATGACGGGGGCCGGGGTGCTGGTCCAGGATGCGCTCTTCGCGACGCTGGACCCGACCACGCGCCGGGGGAAGCTGGCCGACGGGCACGAGGTGGTCTTCACCGACACCGTCGGCTTCGTCCGGCACCTTCCCACCCAGTTGGTGGAGGCGTTCCGGTCGACGCTGGAAGAAGCGGTCGACGCGGACCTGCTGATCCACGTCGTCGATGGCGCTGATGCCTTTCCCGGCAAACAGATATCTGCGGTGCACCAGGTGCTCGGCGAGGTGTATTCGGAGGAGAACGCGACCCCGCCGCCGGAACTGTTGGTGATCAACAAGATCGATGCCGTGGACGCCACCCGGCTGACCGCGCTGCGCGGGGAGTACCGCGACGCGGTCTTCGTTTCGGCGCGCACCGGCGAGGGCATCGACGAGCTGTTCGCCCGGATCACCGAGTTCGTCGAAGCCGGCGATGTGGAGGCCGTGCTCGCCGTGCCGTTCGCGCGCGGCGAGGTCCTGTCCCGACTGCACGAGCAGGCACATGTGCTGCACACCGAACACGCCGAGGACGGCACCCGCGTCCGGGCCCGGATGCCGAAGGCCCTCGCCGCCGAATACGCCGACCTGGTGGCGCAGTAGCGCGCCGGACGATCAGCCCCTCGGCGCACCCGATAGTATCGCCGCACACTACCGAGAAGGCGGATGTTGTCGTCTCGGCCGGAGGGGAGGGCCGTCAGTGACCAGTCCGTGGGATCAACCGCACGCCGGCAATCAACCGCAGCCGCCGGGCTACGGACAGTCGTACCCCCAGCAGGGATATCCCCAGCAGGGATACCCCCAGCAGGGATACCCCCAGCAGGGATACCCCCAGTAT
>NZ_JBAQWU010000258.1:0-4090 GCF_049299075.1 Gordonia sp. (in: high G+C Gram-positive bacteria) | reverse complement strand
CGTTAACGCCGGTGCCGAGGAACTCTTCGGTGAACGGCTCGTTCGCCTGCGCGGGTCGGTCGGAGACTGCTGCCGAACCCTGCCGCGTCGGCAACCCGGCGAAGGCAGTGTTGTTCTTGATCAGCGAGGGCACCCCGGCAAAGACTCCGGCGAAGGTACTCGAATCGGCCCGGGCCCGCGCCCGCTCGCGATCGTCGTAGGCGACCGCAGCCAACTGGTCATTCACCGCATCGAGCCGGGCGATGGCCGCCTCGGTCGCCTCGGTCGCCGTGAACTCCCCGGCGGCGATGGCGCGGGCCATCCCGACACCGTCGAGATCACCGAGGACGTCACCGGCGAACGCGTGAACGTGTTTCATAACTCACAACGTACCGAAGTCGATTATTTACTAAGCGCTTGATCAGGTAGGAAGTACGTATGCAACTTCGATTCACTCCCGAAGAAGAAGCCTTCCGCGAGGACATCCGGAACACCCTGCGGCAGGCCGTCCCCGAGGAGGTCCGCCAGCGCAACGCTGCCGGCACGCTGAACTATCCCGACGACATCATCGCCACCACCCGCGCCCTGAATGAGTGCGGTCTGGCCGTCACGCACTGGCCTACCGAATGGGGCGGCAAAGACTGGACAGCGGTGCAGCACCACATCTTCGGCGAGGAGATGGCACTGAACTTCATCCCCGACTTCCTCCCGTTCAACGCTGGCATGGTGGGCCCGGTGATCGCCCACTTCGGCACGCCAGAGCAGAAGGAGAAGTTCCTTCCGGCGACCGCCAACCTCGACATCTGGTGGTGCCAGGGCTTCTCCGAGCCGGAAGCCGGCAGCGACCTGGCCGCACTCAAGACCCGCGCGGTGCGCGACGGCGACGAGTACGTGATCAACGGCCAAAAGACGTGGACCACCCTCGGACAGTTCGCTGACTGGATCTTCTGCCTCGTCCGCACCGATCCAGACGTCAAGAAGCAAGCCGGTATCAGCTTCGTCCTCTTCCCGATGGACACCCCCGGCGTCGAACTGCGCCCCATCGAGACCATCGACGGCGGCCACGAGGTCAATGAGGTCTTCTTCAACGACGTCCGCATCCCGGTCGCCAATCTCGTCGGCGCGGAGAACCAAGGCTGGACCATCGCCAAGTTCCTGCTCGGCAACGAACGCTCGGGCATCGCCCGCGTGGGCTGGACCAAGACCAAGCTCGCCGAGGCCAAGCGACTGGCCGCAGCGACCCCGGCAGCCAGCGGCGGCACCCTGCTCGACGACCCGCTCTTCGCCGCCCGCCTGGCCGGACTGGAGAACGATCTGCTGGCCCTGGAGGTGACCCAGCTGCGCGTCGTGGCATCGTCGGCCGGCGGCAAGCCCAACCCGGCCTCGTCCCTACTGAAGCTACGCGGCAGCCAACTGCAGCAGGACGCACTGGAACTGCTGTCCGATCTGGCCGGACCAGAATCGCTCCGCACCGACGGCCCCGTCCCCCAGTACCTCAACTACCGCAAGGTCTCGATCTACGGCGGCTCCTCCGAGGTGCAGCGCCAGATCATCGACAAGGCCGTCCTCGGGCTCTGAGCCTTCGGACACACCTGCATTAAGGACACACATCATGGATTTCGAGCTTTCCGACGAACAAGCCATGCTCCGCGACACCGCGCGCGAGGCACTCGGCCGCACCTACGACATCGAGACTCTCCGCGCCGTCACCGACACTGAGCTGGGCTGGAGCCGCGAGGTATGGACCTCGCTCGCCGAGATCGGCATCCTCGGCCTCCTCTTCGACGAGGCACACGGCGGCATGGGTGCCGGCGTGGAGGAACTCTCCGCCGTGCTTGGCGAGTTCGGTGCCACCCTGGCACCCGAACCGTTCTTGGACTCGGTCGTCGTACCGGGCCTGCTTGTCGAACGCTCCGGCGCCGACGCCGCCACCAAGTCCGCGTTCCTGGCCCCCCTGGCGCAGGGCGAGCGGCTGGCCGCGTTCGCACACCTGGAAGCCGGCGATCGCTGGCCGCACTTCGCGGTCGGCACCACCGCCTCCGACGACGCGGTCCTGAACGGCACCAAGACACTCGTCGCGCACGGCGACTGCGCAGACGTCTTGGTCGTGTCTGCGCGGAACGCCGACGGCACCGTCGGCCTGTACGTCGTGGAGGCCGACGCCGCGGGAGTGGAACGGACCGCCTATCGCACGCATGATCGTCGCCGCGGCGCGAAGGTCGTGTTCACCGATGCCGCGGCCACCCGGGTCGGCGACGACGATGCCACCGCGATCATCGAGGGTGTGCAGCTCGTCGAGCAGGCGGCCCTGTGCGCGGAGGCGGTCGGCGCAATGACCAAGTCGCTCGCGATGACTGTCGACTACCTCAAGGCGCGCAAGCAGTTCGGCGTACCGCTGGCCACCTTCCAGGCACTCACCCACCGCGCCGCCGACATGTACGCGGCACTGGAACTGGCGAGCAGCATGCACGTCTACCTCACCGCAGCGCTCGCCGACGGCAGCGCCGACGCCGTCACCGGCTCGCGCGCCAAACTGCAGATCTGCCGCTCCGGACGCCTCATCGGCCAGGAGTCGGTGCAGATGCACGGCGGCATCGGCGTCACAGCCGAATACCCGATCGGCCACTACCTAAGCCGACTGACCGCCATCAGCCATACGCTCGGCGATGCCGATGCGCACCTGGCTTTCCTGTCCGCACGCCTGGGCGACTGGGACATGGTCAGCGCGGGCTGACTCCGCTTCCCGAACCGGCACCGCACCGACCCGACCGCCCTCGCCGCGCGCATTCGCCGACGTGACGTTGGTGGCCGGGATTCGCCGGAAAACCCGATGCGCGCCGCTACAGTGAGCGCATGGATTCGCTGACCCTGTTGCGTGACAACCTCGCCGAACTCACCTCATACGGGCTGGTGTCTCTCGCCGTGCTGATCATCGGATTTGCCGGACTGGACTTAGTGACCCCGGGCAGCCTGCGTTCGCTGGTCTGGCGGGACAACAGCCGCACCGCTGCGGTCCTCGCCGTCGCACAAGTCATCGGCCTGACCGTCGCGCTCACCGCAGCCATTAACGCGAGCATCGGACTCGAGTTGTGGCGCGGAGTGCTTTACACCGTCCTCTACGGCCTCGTGTCCGTCGCCCTGATGATGTTCTCGTTCGTCCTGATCGACCTGCTTACGCCCGGTCGGCTCGGTGCCGTGCTGCTAGGCCGGGACACCGAAACCACCGAGTCGAAGGGTCAGCTGCACCCAGCGGTCTGGGTGAACGCGGCCACCTTCGTCGCACTCGGCTTCTTCGTATCGGCCGCCCTCGGTTAGGACCGGCAGTCGCGCCCCACCTGGCTCCGAGTGGCCGCGTTCGCCTATCGTTTGGGGCCAATATGTATCCCGGCGTCCCGACGCCGGTGACCGAAGGAGCTACCCGTGCCTGCACCCCTCATCGAAGAGTCCATCGAGATAGCTGGCACCCCCGAGCAGGTCTGGTCAGTGGTCTCCGACCTGGCACGGATGGGCGAGTGGAGCCCACAATGCAAGAAGATGTTCATCTTCGGCGGGCCGGTGAAACCGGGCACCCGCACCCTCAACATCAATCGTCGCGGTCCGCTGCTCTGGCCCACGCGAGCCAAAGTCGTCGTCTTTGAGACGAACCGCGAGATCGCCTGGAAGATTGCCGAGAACACCACCGTGTGGGCCTACCGAATCACTGAGACCGGCGACGGCGTCACCGTCACGCAGAGCCGCACTGCGCCCGGCGGCAAGACCACTGCGCTGTCGTCATTCCTGGTGGACAAAGCCTTCGGCGGCAACGACGCCTTCGAAACCGAACTGGCCGCCGGGATGCGCGAGTCCCTCGGCAAAATCAAACGCGCCGTCGAGAACTGAGGCTCACCTGTGGCACGCCGACCCGCCCAGCCCGGTGATCGCACCGGACCTGCCCACCTGATCGACCTCATCAGCGAAACGGTGCCGCCCATTCACCCGAAGGGGTTGCCGTTTGTGTTCGGCCCGGCGGCGATCGCCGTCGCCGGCCGCCGCCGACGGTGGATTTCCCGGCCCGCGCTCGCCCTCGCCGGCGCCAGCGCCTTCTTCTTCCGGCACCCCACACGCGTCCCGC
>NZ_JBAQWU010000257.1:0-4996 GCF_049299075.1 Gordonia sp. (in: high G+C Gram-positive bacteria) | reverse complement strand
GGCTCAGCCTGGGCAGGAGGGGCGACCGGGGCCGGCGTAGTCGGCTCAGCGGGTTCGGCAGGCTCAGCGACGGGTGCGTCGTCGGGGTTCGTGAGAGCCGAGATCAGCTCAGCCTTCTTCATTGTCGAATAGCCGTGTAAGCCCTTCTCTCGGGCTTCGGCGCGCAGCTCGGCGACGGTCTTGTTCTCGGCCATGTTCTCTTCCTGGAGATCGCGGGTGGCTAGGGGTGAACGTTCAGGCGGGCCAGCAGATCATTGTCGATCGCGGTGAGCTCGTTACCTACGGCGCGTTGGGCGGCACGCCGCTGTGCCGGCGGCATGGTGTCCGCGGCGTCGACGGCGACAACGAGATTATTCAGCCGCTTGCCCATCGCCTCGACAAAGGCGCGGCCCTCCGCTGTCGTCTCCTGTGCCGTGACGCTCTCCGCGGTGTTGCGCGCGGCGTCGATCCGGGCGCGCAACGGCGCGCTCGGGCCACCATGCTGGGTCAGCAACTCAGCCGGGACCCCGGCACGACGCGCCTGCATCGCGGTGATCTCCGCGCGTGCGGCGATCGCGCCGCGATACAAGATCGGCCCGGCGATGGGTGCGACCATCTTGCCGACGGTGAGGTAGCGGCGGATCTTGGCCGGAGCGAAGGCGCTTTGCTTCTGTGTCGCCTTCGCTTGTGCGGCAATGGCTTTGGCTTCTTCGGCGGCAGCCTTCCGCTGAACGTTGGCGCTCTTCTTCTCGGCCTTGACGCCCGTCTTGGTGGTCTTGCGCTCGGCCTTGTGTGCCTTCTTCAGGTATTTGTGTTCCTCGCGCAGAGCCTTCTTGTGCCGCTTCTTCTCTTCCAGCGCCCCGACGCGAGCTTCCAGCTTGACGCGAGTCTTGAGCGCCTTCTGCTCCGCCTTGCGGATCTTGGCTTCAGCTTTGCGTTCCGCGCGCCGGACCTGACGGGATGACAGCAACCCCATGGTGTCCTTTCCGCCGGAACCCCGGCTTGGCCGTGATGGTTACCAGTTTTGCATAGTGTCGGTAGGGGATGAGACGGTGACGCTGGTTGACGGCGCAGGCAACGCGCCAAGCGGGCGAGAGTGAGGTGGGCAGGTGGCACTGGTGCTCGGCGCACGCGACCTCTCCGGCTGCGAACATCGGCTCGCGCTGACCTCGGCGGCACGGGCCGCTGGCGAAGCTCCGACGGCCACCGAAACACCGGATGCCGTGCGCCGGATCGAAGCCGCCCAGTCGCACCGGGCGCAGATACTGCAGGTGTTGGCAGACGTTCCGCGGGAGCAGCCGACGACGATCGTCTCCATTGATCCCGACCTGCCTCTCAAACGCCGCGCGGAACTCACCCTTGTCGCCTGTGCCGACGGCGCCGACTGGATTCTGTCGGCGGCGCTGCCCACCGATCTCGGGCGCGGCCGCCGCGGACACGCCGAAGCATTGGTCCGCCATGGCAGCGGGTACGTGCCGATCATCATCGTCAACCACCGCGTCGTGAACGCGGCCAAGCCGGACCGCGATCCGCAGGAACCCGCGACGTTGTCGACCAGCCCGCTTGATCGCTGGGACCCGCAACCGGACACGACGCGGACCAACCGCGGCAATCGCCGCGACACCCTCCGGTTGGCGCAGCTCGCCGCGATGCTCGGTGACCTGGGCTATGCGCCGTCGCCGTCGCGCGCCGCCTGGGTTGGTGGGGTGATCGGCGTCGACGCCGACTGCATTCTGGCCGTTCCGTTGGGCGCGACCATGCCCGAGTACGACGAGATCTTTTCCCATCGCCGGTCGATCGCTGCGGGCATCGTGCCGACGCGGGCGCGCCGGGTCAACGAGTGTCGCAGCTGTGACTGGTGGCCGCAGTGCCAAGCCGAACTAGTCGCGAACGATGACGTAAGCCTCGTCGTGGGTGGGGCAGGCACGGTGGCGCTGAGCGCGATGGGTATCCGCACCGTCGAACAGCTCGCGAACTATCGCGGGGAGGCGCCGGACGAGTGGCCGGGCCACCCGCCGTTCGCCGACGCCGTGATCACCGCGAACTGCCGACGCCAACAGGTTCCCCTGGTCCGACGACTCCACCGTCCCGCGGTGCAGCGCGCCGACGTCGAGGTGGACGTGGACATGGAGAGCTACGGCGAACGCGGCGCTTACCTGTGGGGCACGTTGCTGACGGACCACGATCCGGCCGCCGCGCCCGCCGCATACCGTCCGTTCGTCACCTGGGACCCGCTACCGACAGACGACGAGGGTCATGCCTTCGGCCGCTTCTGGTCGTGGCTGATGGCGCGTCGCGCGGTGGCCCACGAGGCTGGCCGGACGTTTGCCGCCTACTGTTATTCCGAGCAGGCCGAGAACCGTTGGCTGCGGGCGAGCGCCGACCGCTTTGCCGGTCTGCCGGGGGTACCGCATCGCGACGAGGTGGAGGAGTTCATCGCCTCCGACGACTGGGTGGACATTTACCAGGCGGTCAACGTCAACTTCATCTGCCCGAACGGCAAGGGTCTCAAGCGGGTCGCCCCAGTCGCTGGATTCGACTGGCACGACCCCGAGGCGAGCGGCGAGGCCTCCATGGAGTGGTATGCCTCGGCCGTCGGATTAGACGGCGGCCCCACGGATTTCACCCAGCGCGACCGTCTGCTCCGCTACAACGAGGACGACGTCCAAGCCACCAAGGTGCTCCGCGAATGGCTCGATTCCGAGCGCATCCTCCGCCTCCCCACCGTCGACGACATCTTGCGGAACATCGACTCCGGCTAACGGTTTCGGTTCCGCCCCATTGCGCACGCGCTAGCCGGAGCGGGTTTCGTTAGCCGGAGTGGTGACCGGGGCTTCGGGGGCGCGGTCGTGCTCGGTGGCTTCCTTGGCACGACGACGATGCGTCCGGGCAATCACCGCGGCCCCGACGGCCAGCATCACGGCGACGGCGGCCAGCGTGCCGATCAGCAGGCCCGGACTTGCTCCGCTCAGACCGTCGACCAGCAGCCACACGGCGAAGCCGACGAAGAGGGCGGCGGCGGCGAGTGCGATGGTGCGCTCGGGCAGGTGCTTGCCGAGGGCGCGGCCGATCGCGATGGCGAGCGCATCGGCGGCCACCATGCCGATGGTGGAGCCGATCCAGATACCGAGCCAGTCGTGGTCGGCGGCCAGGGTGATGGTGGCGAACATCGTCTTGTCGCCGAGCTCGGCAAGCATGAAGGCGCTCATCACGGCCAGGAACACCGAGCCGCTGACCCGGACGGCGCGCGCGGTCTCGTCGTCGGACAGTTCGTCGCCCCGCAGCGTCCACAGGGCGAAAGCGAGCATCGCCAGTCCGCCGGCGATCGACATCAGATGCGTCGGGATCGACATGCCCAGGAAGTGCCCGAAAAAGACCGAAATCGCGTGCACCAGGGTGGTCGCTGCCAAAATGGCGCCAAGCACCACCCACCAGCGGTACCGCATCGCGTAGGTGAGGGCCATGAGCTGCGACTTATCGCCGAGTTCGGCGACGAAGATCACGCCGAACCCGAGGAGCAGTGCAGGAAGCATGCGGCCCAGACTAAGCACCCGCGCGCGCTCGTGCAACACCTCGAAAGACCGTATCTCCGCAGGTAGGAGAGCCGCATCCGGGTATTCGGCAGCCCTAAACTGCGCGGAGCGGGTGCCCTGGCAAGGACGCGGCGCATCGAGCCCTCCGCGCCGCCAGGCACAATGGCCGGGTGACGGAAGAAGCTCTCGACACGCGTGCGCGGACCATCACCGGTCCGCTGCGGCCCCTGGAGATCGCGATCGTCGCCATCCTGTCCGGGTTGACGGTGGTTGCGGTGGTGATCGCTGCGGTGATCCCGATGGCCCAGGCGGCCAGTTTGCTGGCGCCGGTACCGATCGCTCTGGTGGCCGCCCGTACCCGGCTGCGCGCGGTCGTCGCCGCCAGCGTGACATCGACGATGGTGACCTTCGCTGTCGCCGGTCTCGGAGCGGCGCTCTCGGTGTTGGCGTCGGCGGTGATCGGCGGCGTGGTCGGCGAGGTCAAGCGCCGCGGTGGCGGCTTCGCCACGCTGGCGTTGATCTCGCTGGTCGTCGCCCCGCTGCTCGCCTCGGTATCGGTGCTTGTCCTGTGGATACTGGTGCCACTGCGCAAACTGGCACTGACCATCCTGCACAACATGGTCGATGGCCTGGGTAAAGCCGTCACCCAGGGCGCCGAGATGGCGTCGCGCATCACCGGCGAACGCAGTGACCTGTCGGGCATCGCTGACTGGTTCTCTGGCGCGGCCGACAACATCGTGCAGTACTGGTGGGCGTGGCTGCTGATCTCCGGTGCTGTTGGGTCCTTCATCTCGCTGATCGTCGCGTGGTGGATTCTCAGCGGCGTCATCACCCGACTCGCACATATCAAGATGGCCGACACCCTGGAGAACCAGCGCGATCTGACCGTTGACGAGAACCCGGGGCCGCTGCCGATGCGCATGGCAGGAGTCGGCTACCGCTACCCGGAGACGACGGTCGACGTTCTGCAGGGCCTCGACCTCACGCTGATCCAAGGCGAATTTGTGGCCGTGGTCGGCGCTAACGGTTCGGGCAAGTCCACCCTTTCCAAGATTCTGGCCGGGACCCCGCCGACCATCGGTATCGTCGACCGCCCGGGCGACCCGGGCCTGGGTAAGCGCGGCGGCACCGCGATGGTGCTGCAGCGTCCGGAGGCGCAGATGCTCGGCTCGCGCGTCGCCGACGATCTGGTGTGGGGTCTGCCGCCCGGCCAGGACGTCGACGTCGACGGACTGCTCACGGAGGTCGGTCTGACCGGACTCGCCGATCGCGAGACCACCGATCTGTCCGGCGGTCAGCAGCAACGCCTCGCCGTCGCGGCGGCTCTGGCCCGCGATCCGCAACTGCTGATTGCCGACGAGGTCACCTCCATGGTGGATCCGCAGGGCCGCCGGGATCTGATCGAGATCCTCGCGGCGCTGCCCCGGCGGCGCGGCATCACTGTCGTGCTGATCACCCACCGTGACAATGAGGCCCGCGCCGCC
>NZ_JBAQWU010000256.1:0-1659 GCF_049299075.1 Gordonia sp. (in: high G+C Gram-positive bacteria) | reverse complement strand
TCTCCCGGCTGTTCGGCGGTGACGCCGCGGCCTGGGCCTCCTTCGACCCGGCCACCATCATCACCAAACACGGGAAATACCAGGGCATCTCCGGGCGGTTCGACGTCAACGGAAGCAGCCGGACCGCGCACGGTCCCGCGGTGGTCGATGCCGCCGTCGGCACCCTGCCCGGCGCCAGCGATCAGATGGTCGCCGCCCAGACCCTGTGCGGGCTCGGCAAGACCAACGGCATTGTCTGCGCGATCGTCGAACAACCCGGCAGCCACGACTGGCCGTATGCCGCCCGGGCATTCTCCACCTCGTTGCCCTGGCTGGCCGGCGTGATCGGCACCCCGGGGGTGACCAGGGTGCCGGTCGGTTACTCCGAGATCCCGACCACCCTGGATCAGCACACCAACCAGCACCCGGTCCAGGCCGAGGGACGGTAGCCGAGCCCGGGCTCGCGGCGGGGCCCCCAATCACGTTGAGTCAGACGCTACGCAGGGAAAATCCGGGAATGCGCAGCATAGTTTCCGGATGAACGGGGTGGGGGTGGCGTGGGTTGGCTAGATGTAATTCCCGGACAGGTTGTGAACGCGTAGGCGTTCGATGGGCGTTTGGCCGCCGATGCCGGTGTGGGCTCGGTGGTGGTTGTAGTGGTGCTGCCAGTCATCGTAGGTGGCGGCGCGGGCTTCATCGCTGAGGTAGGTCTGGGCATAGGCCCATTCGGCGGCCAGGGTGCGGTTGAAGCGCTCGACTTTGCCGTTGGTCTGGGGCCGGTAGGGCCTGGTCCGCTTGTGAGCGACGTCCGGCCCGAGGGCTTCGGCGAAAAGCTTTGACCGGTAGCAGGATCCGTTGTCGGTCAGCACCCGTTTGACGATGACTCCATGTGCTTGGAAGAACGCGTTGGCCCGCGTCCAGAACGCTGCGGCGGTCTCCTTGCGCTCGTCGAGAAGTTGCTCTGAGTAGGCCAGCCGGGTGTGGTCATCGACGGCGTGATGCAGGTAGGCGTAGCCGCGGCCCTTCTTCTTGTTGTTGCGATTGCCGACTGTGCGGCCGAGCTTGCGGTGCCCGCCGCCATCAGGAATGCGCCCAAGCTTCTTGATGTCGACATGCACCAGGTCCCCGGGTGCATCGTGTTCGTAGCGGTGCGGCTTGGGTCGGCGCACCGGTAGCCCGGTGTTCTGATCCAAATGCCGCAGCAGCGGCATCCGATAGCGCCGCAGCACTGCCTCTACCGTCGAACGATTGAGCCGCAGATGATCGGCGATCCGATGTGGTCCCCAGCGCTTGGTGAACCGCAGTTTGATGATCCGGCGTTCACGGCGCACGGGAAGCTGGTGCGGGCAATGATGCGGGCGGCTGGACACATCGACCATGGCGGCCTCGCCGCCGGCGCGGTAGCGGTCGGCCCATTTCTTGGCCGTGGCTGATGAGCAGTTGAATCGATCAGCCGCGCGGCGATAGGTCCACCCGTCGTCGACGACGCATTGAGCCAGGGCCGTGCGGCCACGGGGCGACAGGAACGCATTACGGTGAGTCATGAGGGCCTCTTGGTGATCGGCGTGTGTGTGGTAACCACACCGATACCGGAGGCCCTCACCTATTCAGCAGCGCCACGCCGTTCACAACGTCCCCGGGTATTACACCTAGATGGTAAACCGGGTCATCGATCCCACC
>NZ_JBAQWU010000255.1:0-1663 GCF_049299075.1 Gordonia sp. (in: high G+C Gram-positive bacteria) | reverse complement strand
AGCAACTGAAGATTGGGCTGGACCTTCCGGGCCGGTGCGCGGTGCGCATCGGCCCGGAAGTATCGGTGCGGCACACCGCGCGCCTGCTCGGCCTGTCCGGTCAGGTCGATCCGGGGCTGGCGACGCTCGACCTCGGCTCCTGGTGTGGCCAGGCGCCCGAACAGATCTCCGCCGACGAGTTGGGGCCGTGGTTCGCCGACCCGGCCGCCGCCCCGCACGGCGGGGAGACGGTGGCTGCCTTCGTCGCCCGGATCGGCGTGCACGTCACCGGGCTTCCGGCGGATTCGGTGCTGGTGCTCGCCAAACCGGTGGTTCAGGGGCTGCTGTGCATCGATGCGAGCGACTTCTTCGCCACCGATATTCGGCCTGCCAGCGTCCACCGCTACTGAGGGTCGCGAGACCGTACGGTTTGTTAGGCGCTGACCGATAAACCGTACGGTGTGGCGGGCCGGCCGGAACGCGCGCCGTAGTTCCCGCCGAGATGGAACCGGACGCGGCTCCCGTGCGTCTAATTCACGTGGGGGAGGCCGGAGAACTTGCGAGGATATTCGCTGACCAGGACGGCGTGATCGGTGTCAGTCAGGCGCTGGCGCTGGATCTGACGCGCGATGAGGTGTGTCGGCGTAAAGCCGCGAAGGAGTGGATCGGACTCGGTGCTGGGGTATACCGGCTGGCCGCGCATTCGTACACCGAGGCGGCCAAGGTACGGGCGGCGGCCTGGGTGTCCGGTGGCGTCCTGGACCGCTCTACTGCGGCATGGTGGCACGGCGCCTTGCCGGACCTCATCGGCGTGCCGACCCTCTCGGTGTCGCGGCATAAGTCCCCCAACTCCTGGGCCGGTGGTGAGTGGGACGTCGTCCGCCGGACCTTCTGCGCCGAAGATCGTACTGAGCTCCGCGGCGTCAAGGTCACGAGCAAGGAGTTGGCAGTGCTCGGCGCGGCGCCCTTGGTTGAGCAGCCGTCGCGGTTTCTCGACGACATGCTCCGGACGGGGCAGGTGAGCATGGACGGGCTTCGTACCGCGCTGACGCGCAACCCGCGCATGCGCGGTCTCGGTTCGGCGCGAGACCTGCTCGCAGTGCTGGACTCCGATACGCAGTCGGCGGCCGAGCGGGTCTTCCGGCAGCTGCTGCGTGAGGCAGGAATCTCCGGTTGGGTGCAACAGCACCCGTTTGGCGGCTGGGCGATCGACTTCGCCTGGCCGGAACTAAAGATCGCGGTGGAGATCGATGGCTGGGCCTTCCACCGCAGCCATAAGGAGTTTCAGCGGGACATCCGCAAGCGCAACGCGCTGATCCTGGCCGGCTGGCTGCCGCTGAGCTTCTCCTGGCACGACCTCACCGAACGCCCAATCAGCTCCATGGAGACCGTCGCCGGTCTGATCCGCGACCGGCTGGCGACGGTGGGGTGACGCGCATCAGGCCGACGCGGTGCGCGGGATAGCCGCGTTGATCGTGTCCAACAACGTGCCGTAACGGCCGGATTCGGGGTGACCGGACGGCTTGCCGGTGGACACGACGGCCGCCGCCACGTCGCGCTGCGGGTCGGCCCACAGGGCGATCTGCGTCAAGCCGGTGTGCCCGAAGGCGGCCGGGGCGCCGCGACCGAACGGGCCAAATCGCTCCGACCCCAGCATGAAGCCGGTGCCCCAGCGCAGCGGGAC
>NZ_JBAQWU010000254.1:0-11089 GCF_049299075.1 Gordonia sp. (in: high G+C Gram-positive bacteria) | reverse complement strand
GCGCGTCGCGGATCGCTGGGGCGCCGGCGCCGACCAGCAGGATAGTCAAGGCCAGTACCGCGATGCGCTCAGCAATCAGCGTCGTGCGTTCGTGGTAGTCGGTGGTCAGGTCGGCAGGCAGGGCGATGTACGGGACCTGAAAGCAGGCGTACGCGACGGCGGTCAGCGAGAAGAAGATCAGCACCCACAGCGCCCCCAGACCCGGGGAGAAGCCGGTGGGTACGCAGAAGGTCAGGATGAACAGTGGGAAGATGGTCACCGCACCCACCCACATCAGCCGGATGCGCTGCCCGGTAACCGCGACCTCGTGGTCGCTCCGGCTGCCAATCAACGGGTTGACGACCACGTCGAGCAGCTTCGGGATCACCACGATGATCGCGGCGAGCAACGCGCTGACGCCGAGGGAATCGGTCAGGTAGTACGCCAGGACCAGGCCGGGCAGCACTGCGAACGCGCCGGTCCCGACACTGCCCGCGGCGTATCCGAGCGATACGGTCCGGGTCAGTGACGGGGCGGTCATGCTAGTACGCCTCGGTTCGAGCCCACATGTCGATCTTGGTACCGGCGGCGGCATACATGTCGGAAACGATGGCATTGCCGTCGGCTCCGGCCGCGAGCCTCAGGCTCTCGATCCAGTCGGGAATCAGTCCGTAGTGGGCGGTGCCGTCGGTGTTGACATCGAAGGTCCGGGTGCCAGAGACCTGGCGGTACATCAGTGTGCCGTCCGGTGAGCGGTACGGGTAGCGCACCGGATTGGTCTTGGCACCGGGCCGCGGCGGTGCCTGCTTGCCCAGGCCGTTCATGTCGGCGCCGTAGGCCACGCCGAGAGCAGCGCCCCCGTTGGCTTTGCGGACGTCGCGCCAGTCGTCGACGAACGACGATCCGGTCTCGTTGCCTTCGTCGGGCTCGGCGCCGTTCGCGTACAAGCCGACGGTGCCGCCGACCCGGAGGATCCGCTTGTACAGACCCGGATCGGTCCACGAATGGGAGGTGGTGATACCCGGGTATCGGCGCGCCTCGGCGATGGTGAGGACGCGATCGGCGGACTTCACTGAGAGGTGATCGACGTCGATGATGAGGTTCCGGCTGATGGCGGCGTTGACCGCGTAGGCGCCGAGGTCGGTGAGGCCGCGGGCGTTGCAGCGCCCGGGGCCGTCCTGCGGCGCCTGATGGTCGTGCAATGGGCCGCGGCACGGCTCGGTTTTCCACGGCTCTCCGGTGGCGATCACTTGACCGGTCTGGACGGCCAGACCGGTGAAGTCGGAGTCGATGTGGGCGCCACCGAGGGCGTTGTCGAACTTGTGCGTCAGGATCATTTGGCGCACGCCCATCGTCTTGAGCTCATCCATGCCGCGGTCGATGTCGGCGCGCGTGCACTGGGGGACGTCGCGGATCATCCCGCAGCCGAACGGCTCGGAGATCTCGATCCCGAGCGAGACGGCGAGCTTGCCCGAGGAGATGATCGCGCGGGCTTCGGCGGAACTGCGGGCGATCTTCATGAAGCCCTTACCTGGGCCGCCGGCTTGGGCGTCGATGTAGCCGATCATTTGCTGCAGACGCTTGTGCTGAATGCGGACCGACTGCATCTCGTCACACGGTTCGTCGCCGAGGGGGTAAAGCTCGCAGAGGATGCGGTTCTGCACGTAGTAGTTGTTGATCAGACGGAGGCCGCCGCGCCAGGCGCGCTCGATCCACCGGTAATAGTTCTGTTCGTGGGTCAGCGAGTACCACTGCGGCCAGCCTTGGAAGGTGGGCCAGCCGTCGGCGCTGTGCGGGCCGGGCTCGGAGAGGATGTGCTCGCTGAGGGCAGGCCAGCCGTCGCTGCCGTGGTCGGGGCAGTCGCGCAGAGCGACCGTGATCCCCAAGGGGGAGAACGGCTTTCCGCAGTGCAGGCCGCCGCCGAGGAACTGCTCGGCCATGAGATGTGCGTGACCGTCGACGAAGCCCTGGAGTTGTCCGTTGGCGCCGGTCGCACCGGCGGTCGGAGCGCCGTCGACGTTCAATTGCGCTTCGGGGAAGGTGCGGCAACCGGTCGCCGGGGTCAGGGTGACGGTGCGGACCACCTTGCCCGACGGTGAGGAGATTCGGTAACGGTCGCCGGCGTGGCGCGTCGACCAGACGGCAGCCGCGGTCGGCGCGTCGCGCAAAACCGCACTGCCGCTGTCGGCGGTGAGTACCTTGCCGCGGGTGTCGTAGAACAGGAACTGACCGAGTGCGGCGGCCTTGGCGTAGTAGCGGCCGCTGGGCGTGCGGTCACCGGTGAGCTGGTAGCAGTTGCCAGCCAGTTCGTACGCGGGGTCCCCGTTGGGCGCAGCGGCGGCGGGCGGCACGACGGCGAAGGTGAGCCCGGCGAGCATGCTGGCGACAATCGCACCGAAGATCTTCATGAAGCGGAAGCGTACCGTAACTCGATACAGAGTTGCATTGAGGATGCATCGACTCGGCCAGGGAATATAAGCGGACCGCGGTACGCTTATTGGTGTATGAAAAACATCGGTTTTCTTTCGTTTGGACATTGGTCGTCGGGCCAGGGCTCGCAGACCCGGTCGGCGTCGGATGTACTGCACCAGTCGATCGACCTCGCGGTGGCGGCCGAGGAGATCGGCGTCGATGGCGCCTACTTCCGCGTGCACCACTTTGCCCAGCAACTGGCATCGCCGTTTCCGCTGCTCTCGGCGATAGGCGCGCGAACCTCGCGCATTGAGATCGGTACGGGTGTCATCGATATGCGCTACGAGAATCCTGGATACATGGCGGAAGAATCCGGTGCTGCCGACCTGATCTCGGAGGGCCGGTTGCAGCTGGGTATCTCGCGCGGATCGCCCGAGCAGGTGATCGAGGGCTACAAGTACTTCGGCTACGACCCGGCGCACGGGGAGACCGACGCAGACCTGGCGCGCCGGCATACCGCGGACTATCTGCGCATGCTGGAGGGCAATGCCTTCGCCGAGCCCAACCCGCGGCCCATGTTCCCCAATCCGCCCGGGCTGCTGCGTTTGGAGCCGCACTCGCCGGGTCTACGCGAGCGGATCTGGTGGGGTTCGGGCACTCGGGCGACCGCCGAGTGGACCGCACAGCAGGGGATGAACCTGATGAGCTCGACCCTGCTGACCGAGGACACCGGCGTGCCCTTTCACCAGTTGCAGGCCGAACAGATTCAGGTCTTCCGCGACGAGTGGGCCAAGCACGACTGGGCCTTGAAACCGCGAGTCTCAGTGAGTCGCAGTATCTTCGCCCTCGTGGACGAGCGGGATCGCGCCTACTTCGGCTACCGCGGACAGGACGCCGACCAAGTGGGCTACATTGACGGCGGCATCGCCCGGTTCGGCAAATCTTATGCGGCCGAGCCGGATGCGTTGATCGAGCAGCTCGCCGCTGACGAGGCGATCGCCGCTGCCGACACGCTACTGCTCACGGTGCCCAATCAGCTCGGTGTCGACTACAACGTCCACCTCCTGGAGTCCATCCTCACCCACGTCGCCCCGGCCCTCGGCTGGCGCTGACCCGCTGTTTCCCGTCCGCTGGCAATTGGCGGTGGGTGCGGCCTAGTCGAGGAGGTCGGCGTGGTGGCGGGCGGCGACGTCAGGGTGGGCGCGCAGGCGGGCCTTGAGCATGTTGTCGCCGAACGTGCCGGAAATCGGATTGCCGGGATCCTCCGTCACGCCCGGGGCCTGGGCAGCGAGTGCGGGTGGCAGGTCGATGACCGGCATCGTCGAGCTCAGTGCCGGGTTGAAAAAGAACGGCACCGACAGCCGTTCGCTACCCGGCGGCGGCGACAGCACGCGATGCATGGTGGCCTTGAGGTAACCGTCAGTGGCGAACTCCATCAGTTCGCCGATGTTCACCACAAAGGCATCGTCGACCGGCGGGGCGTCGATCCAGGCGCCATTGTGCTCCACCTGCAGACCACCTTTGCCCGGTTCCACGAGCAGTAGCGTCAGCACCCCCGGGTCCTTGTGCGCGCCCACTCCCTGCTGGTCACGGCCAGTTTCCTCGCGTCCGGGATAGCGGACGAGCTTCATCAGGGTCGATGGACGTTCGGCGAAAGCCGCGTCGAAGACGTCCGCCGGGGCACCCAGGCTTAGCGCCCACTCGCGCATCAGACGCAAGCCAAGGGCGGTGCACCGGCTCTGCCAGTCCTGCATCACCTCGCGGAATCCCTCGACCCGCAGCGGCCACAGGTTCGGGCCGTCGAGCCGCAGGTAGGCGGGATCGTCGTCCGAGGTGAGGAGCGAGGGATACTCGGCTGCCAGGTCGATCTGTTCGCGCCAGTCGATCTCGCCCTGCGTGTACTCGCCACCGAAGCGCGTGTACCCGCGGAACTGCGGACTCGCCAGCATCTCGACGCTGAATTTGTCGTGGTCTCCCATGGCGAAGAAGACGCGGGCGGTGTCGAAGATCCGGTCGCGGACCGCTCGGTCGATCCCGTGGCCGATCAGATAAAAGAAGCCAACCTCGTGGGTGGCCGTGCGCAGCGCGGACCGGAAGCCGTCCGGATCGCGTTCGGCAGTCGACAGGTCGACAATGGGGAGTTCGGTGAGTGTCTCCATAGCTCCCACCATAAGCAGGCGCTCAGAATACCGAGGCGTTGGTGGCCAACTCGAGGAGTGGCTGGGGGAGAATGCCGAAGATCAGGGTAAGGATGGCGCAAACGCCAATGGGCACGGACGTCAGCAGACTCGGGGTGACGACGTCGGGGGCCGGTTCGGCGGGTGGCGCGAAGAACATCGACACGATCACCCGGACGTAGAAGTAGGCGGCCACCGCGCTAGCCAACACACCGACGATCACCAGCGCCCACGCGCCGTTCTCGCCGGCCGCCGCGAAGACGACGAGTTTGCCGACGAACCCACTGGTGAGCGGAATGCCGGCGAACGACAACAGGAACATCGACATCAGCAGGCCAACGACCGGACGACGACGTCCCAGCCCTGCCCAGGCGTCCAACCCGGACGCTTCGGCGCCCGACGACTCGCGCACCACGGCCAGCAGCGCGAACCCGCCGAATGCCGCGAACGCATACGCGCTGACGTAGAAGAGGGTCGCCGCGACACCGGTCTTGCCCAGCACCATCGCTGCGGTCAGCACGAAACCGACGTGCGACACCGACGAGTACGCCAGCATGCGTTTGATATCGCTCTGCGTCACCGCCATCAGCGTGCCCAGCACCATGGTGGCAAGCGCCACGGCCCACAGCGCGGGTCGCCAGTCTGGTTCCAGCGCCGGAAATCCGACCTGCAGCACCCGCAGCAGCGCGCCGAACGCCGCGACCTTGGTGGCTGAGGCCATCAGCGCAGTCACGGGGGTCGGTGCGCCCTGATAGACGTCGGGCACCCACGAACCGAACGGCACCGCACCGACCTTGAACAGCAACCCCACCACGACCAGCACCACGGCGATCAGCGAGAGGGTGCGGTCGGCGTGCCCGAAGGCGATCGACTCGCCGATCTGCGCCAGATTTAGCGAACCGGTCGCCCCGTAGGCGAACGCCGAACCGAAAAGGAAGATCGCCGACGCGAAGGCGCCGAGCAGAAAATACTTCAGCGACGCCTCTTGCGAGAGCAGACGACGACGCCGGGCCAGCCCGCACAGCAGGTACAACGGCAGCGAGAGCACCTCGAGCGCGATGAACATGGTCAGCAGATCCCCGCATGCACCGAACAGCATCATGCCGCCGACCGCGAACAGGGTGAGCGGAAAGACCTCGGTGGTGATCGCTTCGGCGCGGGTCGCGGCTTCCTCATCGGGTGAGCCCGGCGCGGTGGCCGCGGCGGGTGTGAAGGCATCGGCGGGTGTGAAGGCCTCGGCGGACCGGTCCAGACGCCGTTCACCCATGAACGCCACCGCGCCGATCGAGACCAGCACCACCACACCCTGCAAGAACAGCGCGGGACCGTCGAGAAGCACCGCGCCGGACATCGTCGCCGGATCCTGATCGCCCCGATTCCAGGCCACCACGACCACCATGACGAAGGCGGCCACCAGACCGCCCAGTGCGAGAGTCAGCTGCCAGTGGTAGCGCCGCAGCGCCGACCCGCGGGCAAAAATGGCCTCGACGAGCACGCTGAGCACCGCGGCGCCGAAGATGATAAACATGGGGGATAACCGGAAATAGTCGATGCTTACTGCCGTCACCGGGTACCTCCCGAACTCAGATAGTTGATGGCCGGGTCGATGACGCCGAGCAGCAGGCCGGGAAAGAATCCGAGGACCACGAGCGCGATCAGCAGCGGCGCGATGGTCACCCGCTGGCGGATTGTCAGATCGCTGATCGGTCCGGGTGTCCGCACTGGTCCGCCGAACACCCGCTGGTAGGTCCACAAGATGTAGACCGCCGACAGCACCAGCGCCAGTGCCGCGAAGACCGCGGCCACCGGATAGCGCACATAGGTGCCGATCAGCACGAGGAACTCGCTGACGAACGGCGCCAGTCCGGGCAGTGACAGCGTCGCGAGACCGGCCACCAGGAAGGTCCCGGCCAGCACCGGCGCCACCTTGGCCGTTCCGCCGTAGTCGGCGATCAGTCGGCTGCCGCGCTGCGTCACCAGGAAGCCGGCGATCAGGAACAGTGCGGCCGTGGAGATCCCGTGGTTCACCATGTACAACGTCGAGCCGGACTGGCCCTGCGCGGTCAGCGCGAAAATGCCCAACACGATGAAGCCGAAGTGGGAGATCGACGTGTACGCGATCAACCGCAACAGATCGGTCTGGCCGATGGCGAGGATCGCGCCGTAAAGAATCGAGACGACGGCCAGTACCGAGATCGCCGGCGCGAAGGTAGCCGACGCTTCCGGAAACAGTTCGAGGCAGAAGCGGAGCATGGCGAAGGTGCCAACCTTATCCATCACGGCCATCATCAGTACCGCGCTCGACGGGGTCGCGGCGACGGCGGCGTCAGGCAGCCAGCTGTGTAGCGGCCATAGGGGAGCTTTGACCGCGAAAGCGAAGAAGAAGCCGAGGAACAGCCAGTGGGTGACCGACGACGAGGCGTTCAATTCTCCGGTGCGCACCAGCTGGCTGATCGCCTGCAGGGAGAAGGTGCCGTCGCCGCTGCGCAGTGTCACCACGTACAGCCCGATCACGGCGGCCAGCATCAGCAGGCCGCCGAACAGGTTGTAGAGCAGAAACTTCACCGCAGCCGCCGGCGCCGATGGCCCGGAGCCGTAGCCGCCGATCAGGAAGTACATCGGGATCAGCATCGCCTCGAAGACGAGATAGAACAGCAGCACGTCGACGGCGACGAAGCTGATCAGCACCATCGCCTCCACGGCGAGCAGCAGCGCGAAGAAGCCGTGCGTGCCGCGCGCCGTGGTGCGACCGCTGCGGTCGGCCTCGTGCCAGCCCGCACCGATCAGCACCGGCGTCAGCAGCGCGGTCAGCAGTACCAGTGCCAGGCCGATCCCGTCCAGGGCCAGCGAATAGCGCGCGCCGATCGCCGGAACCCAACTGAGGTCCTCGACGAGCTGGAATCGGGCGCCGCCAGTGCTGAAGCGGGTCGCCACGAGGAGTGACCACACTGCGGCCGCCGTCGACGCGCCCAGGGCGACCCACTTGGCGGTGGCCGCCTTCTCGGCCGGTAGCGCGATCACCACCACCGAACTGGCGGCGGGAATCAGCCACAAGATGGTCAGCCACGGAATACTCACAGCGCGCTCACCACCCACACCAGGACGCCGATCACCACGGTGCCCAGCAGCATCGACGCCGCGTACGAACGCACGTAGCCGTTGTGCAGGCGACGGCTGCACAACGACAGGGTGCTCACGGCGCCGCCGAGAGCCGTGGGCACCCGGGCCACACCGCGATCCTCCACGACGATGAGTCCGCGGGTCAGGGCGCGGCCGGAGGACTCGAACACCGCCTCGTTGACGGTGTCACCGTACAAGTCTCGCCGGGCGGCGATGGTGAGCGTCGAGACGTCGTCGGGCGCGGTGACCGGAATGGTCGCGCGACCGTATTTGCGCCATGCGCCGGCAACGCCGATCAGCACGCAGACCAGCACGATGGCGGTCACCAGCGCGGCCGGCAGCGGCGGCTCGTGGTGCTCGGCGTGCCCGACGACGGGGGACAACCAGTCGGCCAGTCGCCCGCCGAGAATCAGGGCGCCACCGGCGAACACCGACCCGAACGCCAGGAGGATCATCGGCGCAGTCATCGAGACCGGGGCCTCGTGCGGCGCCGCAGCGCCCGGTCCGCTCTCGGTCCAGCGTCGCTCGCCGAAGAAGGTCAACACCATCACGCGGGTCATGTAGAAGGCGGTCAGTCCGGCGCCGAGGACCGCGACCACAAAGAGCACCGGGCCGCGGACACCGCCGGAGGCCAACGCGGCCTCGATGATCGAGTCCTTGGTGAAGAAGCCGGACAGCGGCGGGATCCCAATGAGCGCCAGATAGCCGAGCCCGAAGGTCGCGAAGGTGATCGGCATGACGCGGGCCAGTCCGCCGTAGCGGCGCATATCTGTCTCGTCGTTCATGGCGTGCATGACGCTGCCGGCGCCGAGGAACAGTCCGGCCTTGAAGAACCCGTGGGCGATCAAGTGTGCGATCGCGAAGGCGTAGCCGGCCGGCCCCAGACCGGCAGCCAAGAACATGTAGCCGATCTGGCTCATCGTCGACGCGGCGAGCGCCTTTTTGATGTCGTCTTTCGCGCAGCCGATGATGGCGCCGAACAGCAGGGTGACCGCCCCCACCACGAGCACTGCGGTCTGGGCGCCGGGCGCGAGGTTGAACAGCGGTGCCGACCGGGTGATCAAGTAGACGCCCGCGGTGACCATGGTCGCCGCATGGATGAGCGCCGATACCGGGGTGGGGCCTTCCATCGCATCCAGCAGCCAGGCCTGCAGCGGGACCTGCGCCGACTTCGCGCACGCGCCGAGCAGCAGGAGCAGGCAGATCGCGTTGAGGGTGCCCTCGCCGAACACACCGGCCGCGCCGAAGACGCCGTCGAAGCTCACCGAACCGACGGTGGCGAACATGATCATCAGCGCGATGGCGAATCCGACGTCGCCGACCCGGTTGATCACAAAGGCCTTCTTGGCGGCGGTGGCCGCCGACGGCTTGTGCTGCCAGAAGCCGATCAGGAGGTACGACGCTAACCCGACGCCCTCCCAGCCCAGGTAGAGGCCGAGATAGCCGTCTGCCAGTACCAACACCAGCATGGCGGCCAGGAAGAGATTGAGATAGGCGAAGAAACGACGCCGATTCGGGTCGGTGGCCATGTACCCGATGGAGTAGATATGGATCAGCGTGCCCACCACGGTGATCAGCAAGACGAAGCACACCGACAACTGGTCCAGGCGCAGCGCGGCATGGACCTGGAAGTCGCCAGCTGCGATCCACTGCCAGCCGTCGGCGATCACGGTCCGGCCCGATTCGCCTGGTCCCGCCGCATCGCGCCCGGCCAGAGCGACTGCGCTGATGATCGCCAGCACGGCCGATGTCCCGGCCAATGCGGTGGCCAGCAGGTGGCCCCACCGGTCGGTGTACCGGCCACCCAGCAGCAACATGAGCGCGCCGAGGGCCGGAAGGCCGGGAATCCACCACAGCAGGGCGGTCACAGACACCGCGCTCACCGCCTCAGCAGATCGGCATCGTCGACCGAGGCCGACTTTCGGACCCGGAAAATCATCATGATGATGGCGAGACCGACCACTACTTCGGCGGCGGCCACCAACATGGTGAAGAAGGCGATCACCTGGCCGTCGAGGCTCGCGTGCATGCGTGCGAAGGTGACGAAGGACAGGTTCGCCGCGTTCAGCATCAGCTCGACGCACATGAACACCACCAGCGCGTTGCGGCGCAGCAGCACGCCGGCAGCGCCGATCGCGAACAGGATCACCGAGAGGTAGAGGTAGTGCGCCGGGTTCATCGGCCGTCCTCCACCTGCCTGGGCGCCGACGCGGGGAGGTCGCGCGGGGTGAGCATGGCGTTCACCGACATCGCCGACGGCGTTCCGTCCGGCTCCAGGGCCGGCAGGTCGACGGCGTTGTGCCGGGCATATACGCCCGGCGGCGGCAGTGGCGTCACGTGACCACCGCGGGCGAAGCGGGCGATGGACAGTTCGCGTTGGCCGAGCTTCGGTCCGAACTGACGTCGGTGGGCCAACACCATCGCGCCGAGGGTGGCGGTGATCAGTAGCGCGCCGGTTAGCTCGAACGCCCACAGGTAGGTGACGAAGATCAGTTCAGCGAGCGCGCGGACACCCTCATCGGTATCGGCCGCCGTCAACGCGGGATCGCCGCGGAACGGGGTGAAAGAAATGGTGCCCAATGCGGCGACCAGGAGTATCGCGAAACCCACTCCGAGGCCGACCCCGAGATACCGTTGTCCGCGGATGGATTCGACGAGTGATTCCGACGAGTCGACGCCGATGAGCATCAGCACAAAGAGGAACAGCATCATCACCGCGCCGGTGTAGACCACCACCTGGACGACCCCGAGAAACAGGGCGCCCTGCATCACGTAGAAGACGGCGAGGATGATCATCGTCATCGCGAGAAAGACCGCCGAGTAGACGGACTTGCGGCTCAGGACGACGCCGAGTGCGCCGATCACCACGATCACCGCCAGCACCCAGAAGGTGAGGGCCTCCATCACGTCACCTCGCCGCGGTAGTAGTTCTCCGGGCGGGTGTCCGGAGCCATCGGATGCGGTGGGGCGGTCATCTCGTCAGTGAGTGGGGCGAGCAGCTGGTCCTTCTCGTAGATCATCCCGGCGCGCGACGGTCCGGCAAGCTCGTAGTCGTCGGTCATGGTGAGCGCGCGGGTCGGGCAGGCTTCGATGCACAGGCCGCAGCCGATGCAGCGCAAATAGTTGATTTGGTAGACGCGGCCGTACCGCTCGCCGGGAGAGTAGCGCTCCTCGGCGGTGTTGTCAGCGCCCTCCACCAGGATCGCGTCGGCCGGGCAGCTCCACGCGCACAGCTCGCAGCCGATGCACTTCTCCAGGCCGTCGGCGTACCGGTTGAGCTGGTGGCGGCCGTGGTAACGCGCGGCGGGCGGAGCCTTGTGCTCCGGATACTCCTCGGTGACCGGCGCGCGGAACATCGAGGTGAAGGTCTGGGCGAAGCCGGCGAAGGCGTCGGGCAGTTC
>NZ_JBAQWU010000253.1:0-2280 GCF_049299075.1 Gordonia sp. (in: high G+C Gram-positive bacteria) | reverse complement strand
ACACTACGGCGTGACGCTGACCGCGACGGGCGAGAAGCTGGCTCTGGAAGTGATTCGCCACCATCGGCTGCTGGAACTGTACCTGATGGAAGCGCTGGGCGTCAGTTGGGATGAGGTCCACGAGCAGGCCGACATCCTGGAGCATGTCATCAGCGAGAAGATGGAGGAGCGCATCGCTGCCGCCCTCAATCATCCCGAATTCGACCCCCATGGCGACCCCATTCCCGCGCTGGATGGAACCATGGCGGTCATGGACACCACGGCGCTGTCCGATATGGCCGCCGGCGATCGCGTGCGAGTCGCCCGTATTCCCGACGACTCCAACAGCGAGCTGCTGCGCTATCTGGCCGGTTTGGGACTGGTGCCGGGGGCGGTCATGCGGCTGGTCGAGGTGGCCCCGTTTCTCGGCCCGCTAACGGTCGAGGTGGGCGACGGCCGCGCGGTCATCGGCCGCAACCTGGCCGATCTGGTGCTCGTCGAGCGTGTTGATGAGGTCGATTAGAATGGCGCGGGTGGCCCTCTATCGTGTGGAAAGTCCTATTGCCGCCTATTGTGGACTATGCTAATATCTGCTCACCCTGCTGTGTACGAGGGTGACTCTAGCGTTGAGCCACTTTGATTTCCCTGGGAATTGGGATACGTAAGAGGGGATGTAGTAGCCGCAAGGCAAGGCAGTGTACCTCGAGACAAAATTCCCACCTGCGATAGCAGGTTCAGTCAATAGAGCATTCACGGCATGGCGGGGCGAACTTATCGCAACCCTATACCCCTGTTTATTCAACCCACGAACCGTTTCACCGGGCTTCTGAAGAGAAAGCACGATGTGAAACGCTGTCTCCTCGCCGGCTCCGGTAGCCATCCTGGAGTTTCCCTGTTGTCAGGAGACAAGCTTAGCGTATTTACTCAAACGTCAACCCTGCCTAACTATCTGACACATTTAAACATTGAGCCTTCGTAAACGTTACGGTGCGATTTGCTTTTTTGTTATACTTATCGGTCAATGGCAATTATTGCTGGAGATTATTTATGACCCCTTCCTTCACCATCGAACGCATCGCCGACCACGTCGGCGAGCGCGTCACCATCGAGGGCTGGCTCTACCAGAGCACCCACAAGGGCAAGCTGCTCTTCCTGCGCCTGCGCGACGGCACCGGCATCACCCAGGGCGTGGCCTACCGGCCGGAGTTGGGCGACGAGCTATTCGAGCAACTGGTTCGGCTCGGCCAGGAATCGTCGCTCATCGTCACCGGCACCGTGCGGGCCAACCCCAGAGCGCCCGGCATCCCCGAAGGGTATGAAATAGGCATCGAGGAGGCGAACATTTTGCAGGATGCCGTCGACTACCCCATCGGCCCCAAGGATCACGGCATCGAGTTCCTCATGGATAACCGCCACTTGTGGCTGCGCAGCAGCCAGCAGTGGGCGATCATGCGCGTGCGCGCGACGGTCAAGCGGGCCATCATTGATTTCTTCGACAGCCGCGGCTTCCTCAACATCGACACGCCGATCCTGACGCCCAACGCGGCCGAAGGCACCAGCAATCTGTTCGAGGTCGACTACTTCGACGAGAAAGCCTACCTGGCCCAGACTGGCCAACTCTACAGCGAGGCCACGATCATGGCCTTTGGCAAGGTCTACTGCTTCGGCCCGACCTTCCGCGCCGAGAAAAGCAAGACCCGCCGCCATCTGGCGGAGTTCTGGATGGTGGAGCCGGAGATCGCCTATTGCGACCTGGACGAATTGATGGCCCTGGAAGAGGAGTTCGTCAGCAGTGTCGTCCAGACGACGCTGGAGAAACGCGCCCCCGAGCTGGAGTATTTGAAACGCGATCTGACGGCGCTGCGCAATATCACCCCGCCCTTCCCGCGCATCAGCTATGACGAGGCGGTCGAGCGCATCCACGCCATCCGCGAGGCGACCGACGACCCCGAACTGAAGAAACAACTGGAGATCGAGTGGGGTGATGACTTCGGCTCGCCCCACGAAACGGAATTGACCAAGCAATTCGACAAGCCGGTGTTCGTCTACGGGTATCCCACGGCCGTCAAGGCGTTCTACATGGAGCCGTGGCCCGGCCGGCCAGAGATCTGCAAGAGCGTCGACCTGCTGGCTCCCGAGGGGTACGGCGAAATCATCGGCGGCAGCGAACGCATGAGCAACCCGGACGTGCTGCTGGAGGCCATCCGTCGCCACGAGTTGCCCGAGGCTAACTATAGCTGGTACATTGACTTGCGGCGCTTCGGCAGCGTGCCCCACAGTGGCTTCGGCCTGGGGCTGGAG
>NZ_JBAQWU010000252.1:0-11908 GCF_049299075.1 Gordonia sp. (in: high G+C Gram-positive bacteria) | reverse complement strand
CCGATAGACCTGGGGACGTGAGAGCGCAATTCCTCGTTCGGCAAGCAAGGGAACGAGGTCTGTAGTGTTGTTCAGCCCTCGCGCGGCCATCAGTTCGGCAAGGCGCCAGGTGTAGTCGACGTCGCGTCTGGTCATGTGTTCCTCCTAGCGCCGAGTTCCAGTGCGTTGTCAACCGTTCGATCAAGTACTGCGCGGAGTGACGATCGCCGAAACTCGTCCGAGGTGAACTGATAGATCCCGGTCGTCGATGCGTGCTCGTGGCCCATCTGATCCTGTACGAACCGCGGGTCCCATCCGGCCTCGAGTAGGTGAGTGGCGTAGCTTCGACGGAATGAATGGAGGTCGACGCCGTCGGGGATGCCGAGGTCCTTCCGGTAACGCTTAAGCCGCTTCAGCAGTGTGGTCTCGCCGACTAGGCCCCCGCGTTCGCTGGTGAACAGGTCCAGAGTGCCTGGATCTCCGCGGCCGTTGGCGAGCCAATCCTCGATGATCGGCGGCGTCCAGCGCCAGACTGTGAGCACCGATCGCCCTTTCGGCGGCGAGCCGCGGCGCGCCTTACCGAATCGGACTTTGCACACCCCGAACTTTCCGAACTCGGGAGCATGCGGATTGCGGGCGAAGTCAATCGTCTGCAGGTGGCTTAGCTCGTTGAACCGAAGTCCGTACGCGTAGGCAAGTTTCATCATCGTCGCATCGCGGTAGGCCGCTTGCCAGCCTTTGCGGCTCGTCGTGCCGATCCGTTCGACCTCGTCGTCGGCATGATCAAACAATGCGTCTAGCTCTTCGCGACTGTAGGGCCGGCGTTGCGGTTGACTGTCGTCTTCCTGGACGTGACGAGCAGTGTTCCAGTCGAAAAAGACCTGCGCAGGATGTGTGCCGAAATGCTTCTCGCACACGAGATCCCAGCCATAGTCTGGGTTGCTCACGTACGAGGTGAAGGCGCGCAGCGAGTTCTGGTAACCGCGCAACGTCGCGTGCGCGACGTGCCGAACCGATCTGAGGTCGGCCGAGAACTCTTCAACCATCGTCGGCGTCCAGTTCCAGGGTTCCTCATTCGAATGCGCGATGAACCGTCGCACGCAGCTGATCCGTTGGTCGATCGTGGCGAACTGGAGGTTTCGTGAGAGCTGCTGGTTGCGCCAGCCGTCGAGCATCATCTCGACGATCTGCTCCTCGGGACGCAGCACAGGAATCGCGTCCACCAAGTGCACCCGGCCAGCGTCATCGATCCTCATCGGAACCTCCACAAAACGATTCATCCGATGAAACAATCATGCATCCAATGAGACAGAGGCGCAATACCCAATGGTCACGGACATGGGCGTCGGCCCCCACACGGAGCAGTCGACCACGAATCGACACCCTCGAACTGCGGCCACGTTTGAGTATCATTGCAGGTCACGACTGAGGTTTCCGCAAGTTCGTCGGAGACAGGCTCGTGATTCATCGGTTGCAATACGCAGTGGTTTAAGTGTCATAATCTATCTTATCGGCATTCAAAAACACGGGTTTTTAAAGCGCTACTGTTGCCGTATGCCTACACCACCCACTCCAGACGATGACCTGCTCGCCGACGTCACGGAAGCTGCTCACCGGATCGACCTCGCCCGAGGTGACTGGGACTCGGCCGTCACTCGCGCTCGTGATGCCGGAATCTCGCTTGCCCGGATCGCGGCCGCCGCCGGCGTCAGCGCTCAGGCCGTTCGCAATGCTGAGGGTCGCCGAGAGCGACTTGAGGTGGCAGCGGATCAGCTTCAGCGCGGTGACCGCATCCTCGCCCACCGCCAGGGTGGCCACACTTTCCGTCACCGAGGGTGGATAGTCAAAGCGCCGCTGGGTATCCACCCCGAGGCAGGCCGCCCCGGCATCCAGCTTGAGCGCCGCGCCGGAGACTCGGAGGACTACGAGCTGAATCTTTGGCCATTCACCGACTACGACGCTGGCGAGGCGGTTTTCATCATCGAGCGAACGGCGGCAGACCAGCGAAGTGGATCTGAGAAATGAGCGACTATCAAGACCTCGCTCTGTTCCTGCTACCAGCGGAAGTCGAGGCCCAAGAGAGGGCGGCGAAGCGCGCGGAATGGAACTCGCACTTCGAACAGGTCGAGTGGATCGCGCCGTATGATTGCGCCGATGGGACGCCGGCGGGAAGCCGACGAATCGGTATCAGGTGCCCGGCCTGCGGTGCTGTCGAGGTGAGTGGCTTCGTCTTGGCGCTCAATCATGGCTTAGACCCTGGCGTGCCGAAACCTGCTGGCTTCACTCGCTGCGCGAAGATGCTGTAACCAGAAAACGTCAAACGGCCTCATCAGGTCCCAGAGCCAGCACGAGAGACATTGCTGCGCGGTCCTCTGCATCCTCGTCGAGGGCGTCCAGTGCGCGGGGGTCCTGGTCGGCTCCTTCAACGAGGGTGAGTAGTTCCATTGCCCATCCTGGCATCTGATCCTGCTCCATCCCGAGCAACGGTCCGACGCCCGGGCAGAACAAGCACTCCCAGGGGTAAGCCCCGGCCGCGATCTCGTCCGGCGAGGGCTTGTCAAGGCTCAACAGACTCGGGTCGTGGACGATACTGACTGCCAACGGCGACCGCTCGTCGGGCAACGTGAATTCATTCGCCGGACTCTTGCCCGGCCACCTCCAGCCGTGGCGCCGCTTCGGCTGCGTGCAGCACGCCAAGAACAAGTCGGAGTGCTGGCCGTTCGCAGGGAACGGTGGCGTCATGGTGTTGTAGAGCAGCATTCCTGGGGTCTTCCGGTGATGGGCGGTTGCCCATCGAGTCATCTGCGTGTTCTGGGAGCTGCTCCAATGGTCGTACGTGCCAGTTTCGGGATTGAAACGCTTAGCTTGGAGCACCAGGTCATACCAGGTGTGTGGGTCTACCTGTACGGCAATTTCAAGGTCGATTCCGCTGCCCACACGTCCCACGCTCTTGTTTCCCCCTTCCAGCTGTCGACTATGCAATGCAACAGCCGTGCCACCTGCGGCGGACCTGCGGTTAGTCAGGCGGCGTACCAGGTTGAACGTGGTGACCTCTTCGGGAGGAACGCCTGTCACCAGGCCGCTGCGGACGGTCCTGGTGAGCACGTGAGATTGGCTATCCCTGGTATCGAGCGCACTAAGAGCCGATGTCCACCAGAATTCCTTGAAGCTCATGGCATGCAGCCCCTCATCGACCGGGCGGTGAGCGCGTTGGCCAACTGTGCCGGTGACACGCCAGCGCCAAGGTCTGCCGACAGGACCGCCGCACGATGTGCCTCCTGAAGCGCCACCTGTTCAGCTTCGGTGGTGGCACGTTGCTGCGCCGCTTGGGCAACTTGGTCGACCAGGTGTTGTTCAATCCACGCCGGCACTGGATCGCCGCTAGTCGGCAGGTGAGCGGCCACGGTGGCGTCGATGATGGCGCGCACGAAGGGCGCATCTTCGCTGGTGGTCTGGACGTCCATGTAGAGCGCCGGTGACCCGTCGAACTCGCAGGGTCTGCCAATCGACATTCGTGGCTTCTTGCCGAGCGTTTCAGACACCTCCTCATACATGTGCTCAAAGTGGTCACCGAGAAATGCTTCGGTAGGAAATCGGAAACGTACGTGAGGGTTCTGGTCGGCAGTCATCACTGCCCGATTATAAGGGCGTTGAATTCCGAAAGTAGCAAAACCCGAGACATTCTATCTTCGCCCTTACCTGCGCTAGGTAATAACCCCGTCGGAATATCGATATTCGCAGCACTCGGCACATCGCACGCTGTGGATTGCGGACGCAAATAGACATTGGCTAAACGACAAGTGCCCCGGCACCGTGATCGGCACCGAGGCACTGTCGCGGGATCGGCTAGGCGCCTGCTCGGCCGGTGTAGTACCAGCCGATTCCGCCGGCATAGCACGCCGATCGGGAGAGATTGTACCGGGACTTGCTACCCGCTCGATGGCTGTTGCACTTGGCCTTCGAAGGGAAGGGGCCAACCTTGTAGTACCCGTTGCCCTGATACTTTGCTGTCGGCGCGGCCACGGCATCGCCGGCCGTGATCGCCTGGGCACCCATGATCGAGCCGGTCGCTGCCACCGCGAGGGCCGCGCCGGCGATTGCCTTACGGATCTTCATCATTTTTCAATCTCCATTCTTCGGGGTTGTCGGCCACAGCTAACGCTGAGACCAAATGCGGTCTGCCCGCTGGCGGACCTCAGGGTCGTGCGACTCGGTCGAGCCCGCCGATCACGGCAAACAGATCGGACGGACACCATCACCGGCGGACCTCGAAATGCATCTCGTCAGGAATTTCGGTGTAATCGCCTCCCCACGTCAACCGTCCACCGAACTCGGCCACCTTCGCGCGGATGGCTGCGCTCTGCTCAGGTGTGAAAGTGCCGACCTGGCCTAGCGGATGCAGCGCCGAATTGATGTCGATCGACGTTCCGCTGCCATGGTTGGATACTGCGGTGTAGCTTGGCGGAATCAGCTCTCCCGGACGCCACGAGTAGTCGTCGTCGTAACCTAGGGTCACGGGCTCGATGTTCACGTCGAACCACTCCGCGAAATCCCGGAGAATTTGTGTCGGCTCGCCGGGAGCGGTCTGGAAGACGACATCGCGGATGAACCATTCCTCACAGTCCGCCACGGCCTGGATCACGGGGTACCCGTTCTCCGACACCGGATGGGCCTCTGCGGGACCGGCCGCCAGAAGGCTCAGCGCCGCTGCGGCTGTCCCAGCGCCGATCGTGCCGCGCATGAACCTGTTCATGGTTGTCCTCATGGTCAGCCTGCATCCTCGACCGACGTGGTGGCAGCCAGCTCCACCTCGTGCAGCGCGGTGGCGATTCCCTCGTTGCGGGCCTTGGTTCCTTCATCGGTCAGATGAATACCGTCGTCAGTGAAAAGCTCATCGCCCACAGCCTGGTCCCATCGGTACACCGCGAGGTTTCCATATCGCTGCACTGCCCTCAGCAGAGCGTCGGTGAAGGCGAGCATTGCTTCAGGCTTGTACGACTCTGCGGCACTACTGGTGGTCTTCACCGTCGGCCACAAGACCCGCTTGCCGCCGGCGACGGCCATGATCTCGTCGATCCGCTGATCTGCGGTCAACGTCGACCCGGCAGCAATGCGCGACGCATCGTTCGTCCCCAACGCGACGACGACGCAGTCCGCCGTGTCGATCACCGCTTTGAGAGCATCGACTCCTGCGGAGGCCATATCGGTCTCGATGACTGTCCGGCCGTTGGCCGCGTCGATGGACACTTCTTGCGGACCAGCCTGCCGGTACAAGGTAGACAGACGTCCGTCCTCACCGACGACCGCCGGATCATCGGCGCTTACCGATAGTGAATCGCCGATGTGCACCACGGACTCACATGCGGCCGATCCAGCCAGATCCGGCTCGTCGTCGGCCGTGGCCACGCCTGCGCTCACGATCAGACCGGAGCACCCGATCGTGAGCGCAGCGACGGCAACGGCGGATCTGGCACCGACCCGCTGGGATGGATGTTTACGAAACACTCTCATTCTTCATCTACTTCCGTGATGAGGTGCAGGGTCCACAAAGGACGCCCGCACTGTCGTGCGCACCGCAAAACGGATCGACTCACCGACACGCCTGCAGCTGCGTGGGATAGATGACCGACGCCAATCAGTCGCCACCAGACTAGCAGGCCAGCAGCTGAGCACCAGAGTCTTGCACAGAGGAAACCCGACCCAGTGTGTATCCTTTAACAAACACACCTGCGCGACACGAGGACGCATGACCGACGACGAGATCAGCGCACACGTAGGCCACGCGATCGCCAACCGCCGCAAGGAGCTGGGGATGACAGTGCAAGGACTAGCAGAGAAAGCCGAGATGAACCGCCCTCACCTAGTCAAGATAGAAAGCGGCAAAGGTAATCCCACAATTCTTACTATTTCCCACCTATCACGAGTCTTAGACACTAACCCTTCACAACTGCTTCAAGGAATCGCCTGACCCGCTATTTAGGGCCATATATATACATATAACAACATGGTAACAATAGGTATATATACTCGCTTTAATAAGCCAACCGATATACAATAGAGGTATCCAAACAATCCCACTGGCGTCGGAGGATACTGAAATGACTGTCACCGTGTACACCAAGCCCGCATGCGTTCAATGCAATGCCACCTATAAGGCCCTTGATAAGGCAGGTATCGAATACGCCGTGATCGACGTATCCGCTGACGAGGATGCACGCGAGTACATTATGGGACTCGGATACCTTCAGGCTCCGGTTGTCGTTCTCGACGACGGCACCCACTGGTCCGGGTTTCGTCCCGAGCGAATCAAGCAGATCCGAACCGCCGCATGAGCGACTCGCACAAGGTCGACGCCCTCCATCCCGAAGGCGTCGACCTTGACGCATTCAGCGACTCATCCGCAGCGGAGTCGCCGGCTCGCGAGGTCGTCTTCGGCATCCCCGAGGATGAGTACGAGTTCGCCACACAGATCAGATTCGAACTCGAAGCCCTGACGTCCCTGCTCTGGTCCCCCGACCCGACGCCTGTTATTCATGCGCTCGTCGGCGACTACAGCACCCGCGCCGGCGGCGACCCAACAGACCGTATCCCACTGGCCCATCCCCTCTTCATCCATCCGGGGCACGCCCAGATCTTCGCCATCGTGGTCGACCTGATCGACCAGGGTGCGCCAGTGTCTCCCACCATCGTTGCCGCTCAGCTGCCGCCACAACACCACCGCCTGCATCCGATCCTCGTCGAGATCGCCTCCCCAAGGGGCCGAGGGCCACTACCGGGTGGCGTCGACCTGCCCCACCTGGCGCGCGCACTCGCCGACAGCTACTACCGCCGGGGCTACGTCGGCCTACTGGCCCGCATGACCCACATCGCCGAGGCCGAGCCGACGGACGAACTCAGCGGACATTGGGACTCCCTCTCGGCCGCCAAGGACCTCGCGGAACGCCGATGGCACGGCGTCCGAGACGCCCTCAGCCTCCCCCTGACAGCCCGAAGGCAGGGCTCACCGATGCACGACCAAGCAGAGCAAACCCTAGAAGAAGACGCCGCCGCTATGCTGCGCGACGCGGGCCGCTCCTGGGAACACATCGCCGCCGAACTCGCACTACCTACCTCAGCCCTCGCCCGGCAATACGCCCACGCCAGCGACCGCCGCGCCAACGCCCGCGCTCACCGCGACCAACCGACCCTATTCGAAGAGTCCCCCGCGCCGGGCGTCACCTAGTCGTAGACGGCCCCGCGCGGACCGACTCGGACAACGGTCACCAGTACCGATTCCTCGTTGACTTCGTAGATCACACGATATTCGCGCACCCGAATCCGGTAGCCTTCCCGGCCTGTTAGCGGCTTGAACCCATGCGGGCGGGGATTGTCTGCGAGAGCGTCTATCGCATCGCGCAACTGGTTGAACAGCTTGCGATCAGATCGGCCGATCCGTGACAGCGACTTCGCCGCGTCGCGCACGTACTCGATCCGGTAGCTCATGCAACTACCCTACCACTCGTTATGTACAAACTGTGCAGTTGACACACATTGTACGTCGTCCTATTCTTGGGCCATGACTACGGCACACAAGCACCGCACGATCGCTGTCGCCGAGCTGCGCAGCGGAATGAGTAACGAAATTGCCCGCGCGTTCTACAAAGGGGAACGAACGGTGATCACCAAGAACGGCAAGGCCGCGGCCGCGCTGATCTCGGCCGAGGATCTCGCCTACTTTGAGCACCTCGAAGACATGGCCGACGTCCGCGCCTACGACGAAGCCAAGGAGGCGGATGACGGGTCGCGCTTCACCATGGACGACATCCTCGCCGAGGTGGACGCCTGACACCCGACATGCTCACCCCAGGGCGCCGGCGGCTCTAGCAAGCCCCGGCGCTTTTGGCATCTACAACGCGTAGCCAGCAGCAGAACAGCAGTAGGACCACCGCTCCCCACGAACCTCAAAGTGTTTGTTAAAACCGACGGTTAAGTGTATGCTAAAACAAACACTACGGAGGAAGAGGGAGACACCGGATCATGGGGACGACCCCCCGCACACGCAAGGCCGAGCACCAGCTCGACCTGCTCGACCTGCTCAACGAAATTGACCCGCCGCCGCCTCCGGCGAAACCGCCGGTGATCTTCGGCCACCGTGGCCGCACACTGCTGGACTACCGTGTTCGCCTCGATCGCTGGTGCGCCGAGAACGGCACACGTCTCGATTGCCTACGGATGGCCCACGCTTGGGCCGCGCAGTACGGCACGCCCGTGGCACTGCGCGGCCAATGCCACCCGATCCGGATCAGCGCTTCTCTGGGCTGCCCCCACCACGTGTGGGACGGCGGCCCGTGCGAATGCGTCGGCGGCCACGTGTACCGCACGATCTGCGAGCACTGCGGCTGGCACTCGCCAGCAACCGACGACTCCAGCGCGGTTCTCGCTGGCCTCGATCACGCATACCCCGGCTGGCGCACCTCCCCGATCGCCCCGGCACAGAACAGCGGCGGATCGCAAGCTAAGGCCAAGCGATGGGCCAAGAACGTTGTCGAACTGTACGGTGACCGCCCGCTGGGCTGGCCAGTCATCACCGACCGGGCCGGGCCAGGACTGCGAGCAGTCGAGGGCCGCTCCCCCTGGGGCGGCTACGACGTCGCGGCCGCTTACCTCGCCGACGGTGGTGAGCACTGATGGCCCGCCGCGCTAGGACGGTGAGACTGTCTGACCCGGCCAACGCGGACCTCGCACAAACAGCCCCATGCCGAACATGTGCGGCCCCGATCGCGTGGGGATGGTTCGCAGACGGGCTCACGCTGCGCGCCATCGACCCCGAACCCGCGGAGTTCGTCGACCTGCTCACCGCCCGGTACTGCGCACACGCGTGCGGCGCGGCGTCCTGAATCCGCTCAATCGACAGAACTAGAAGGAACACGAGTCGTCATGGCTAGAACACTCCGAGGCCGCAAGCCCACCGCAGTCAAGTCCGCCGAGCATCGCCCAGCGCTGCGCCGCCGCCGTTTCAAGCACGACGATCCCGACGCGCTCGACATGTTCAGTGGCTACGGCGGATTCACCGCGGCCATCGAAAGCGCCGGATTCACCACGATCATGGCGGCTAATCACAACCGCCACAAGGTCGAGGTTCACGAGGCCAACCACCCGCACGCCGAGCACTGGATTGCCGACCTGGTCGATCGAGAGTCCGCCGACTACCACTCTGCGCGTGACCTGCCACCGGCCACGTTGGTGGTTGCCGGCGTCTCGTGCGTCAACCACAGTCAGGCGAACACCAAGAAGGCCTATGCGCAGGGTCTGAGCCTGTTCGATCTCGATGATCCCGACTTCGACACCCGCGTCACCCGCTCCGAGCGCGACCGCGCCACGGCGAACTGTGTACTGCACTATGCCGACCATCACCACCCGCTGCTGATCATCGTTGAGTGCACGACTGAATTGCAGTCGTGGGGCCCAGGCCTTTCACATAAGCCTTCGGTCGGCGACGGCTCCACCTACCGGTGGTGGCTCAAAGAGTTCGGCAAGCTCGGCTACGAGCACAAGGTCTTGTACCTCAATAGTCAGTTCTTCGGCGTCCCCCAGTCCCGCGACCGGCTGTTCATCGTGTTCTGGGACCGGTCGCTGCCCGCCCCCGACCTCGAGCACAGCCCCGAGGCATGGTGCACTTCCTGCGACCGCACCGTGCAAGCGGTGTGGTCATGGAAGACCGGTGTTCCGCCGTCAGGCTCAGTGCGCTACGGCAAGCAGTACAACTACCGGTGCCCCTCGTGCCACCGCGAAGTCCAGCCACCAACGACACCCAGCCTGGCCGCCCTGGATCTGTCGAACCTTGGCGCCAGAATCGGCGATCGCAAGAAGCCCCTGGCTGCCGCGACGATGGCCAGAGCCGAAAAGTGTCGCCAACGCTTCGCCGATTTCCCTGCCATCTTCGTTCCCGACCAGGCGTCGTTCTCCACCGGCGCGATCATGCAAACGGCCAACGGGTTCGAGCGCCCGGGCTCCAACTGCCGCACACGTGACTTCACCGAGCCTCTGTGGACCCAGCCCGCCAGCAACTCCGTCGGAGTCCTCACCCCCGGTGTCGCCATGTCAGCCGCCGATGGCCACGTCTTCACTCGTGGCGGCGACGATTCGCTGATCTCCACCGGCGTGATCCCGTTCCGAAAGAACACGACCCCGACCGTGCACAGTGAACCGATGCCGACCGCAACGGCTGGTCAGGTTCCTGGTCTGCTCACCGCGGCCGGGATCATGAAGTTCAACCAGGGCACCGACCGCCGAATCCACGGCGTCGACAACCCACTGCACACCGTCGTCGCTGACGGCGCTCGACACAATGTGCTCTTCGGCGGCTGGATCAACAACAACGGCGGAGGCGACCAGCGTAACCGGCCACACTCAATGTCCGATCCGCTCGGCACCCTCACCGCAGTCGGGGCAGCCAAGTCGATTCTGACGGCGCAGTGGCGCGCGATGCTCGACGATCTATCGATCGACGACTGCTACTTCCGCATGCTGATGACACACGAGGTCGGTCGCGGTTGCGGATTCGATCCCGACTTCGGCGACCACAAGGGAACGTTCAAAGTCTGGGGCACCATTAGCGAGCAGGTCGACGGGTACGGCAACGCTGTGTCCCCTGCAGTCGGCCAGTGGATCGCGGCCCGGCTGCGCCAGATCCTCGACCCAGTGATGTTCGCCAGGTAGCGTGCCACTGTCGGCAGGCCGCAATTCATTCCCCCTTGAGTTGCGGCCTGCTGGCTTTGCTCAGCCCAGCTCGAGCGGCGCGCACCACGACTGCGGTTAGAACAATGTCGGCTCGATCCGGCTGGTGTGCTGGCCTACTTTGTCGGGGTCACCGCCGCCAAGCAGGTAGGCCCGAACCGCCAGCGATTGTGAGCAGCGGTTGGTTGCGCTCACGAGGCGGGGACCGCGGTGGCGGCCAGTTGCTACGGCGTAGGCGACGTTCTCTGCTTGGGTGCCGACTTGAAGATGGCCCGCTCCCACGCGCACGCACAGCGGCTGATTACACAGGTGCTCTGCGACGGCCTCGTCTGCGATCTCCGCGCCGGCGGCGATGGTCAGTGCGAACCGGTGCGCCGAGAGCGCCCGCTGATGGTTCTTCCGCCGCCAGGTGATCCGGCCGTATCCGTCTGGGGTCGAGATCGCGCCGACCCACCACCAGCAGGTCGACGACTTCACTACCCTCTGCCAGAATCGTCGCTCCACGGCATCGTCGATCGGGAGCACAGCCGCGCACTCGTCTAGCGGTGGAGCCCCATCGCCTGCGGGCTCCACCGCTAGAACGTCAAACAGTTGCAGCTGGTCCATGCCGTGGACCAGCATGACGCGTCTCCGGTCGCCAGCCGCTATCGACCAGCGCGCACGCTAAGCCGTACGGGTTGTCGTCATCGGCGGTGTCAAACACGCGGACCGCCTGCTCGATCAGAGCATCGCGCTCAGTCGATTCCCAGTCCACGTCCGAACGGTCAAGGTCATCGAGGTAGTTGTCGTTGTCCGTCATAGCCATCACTCCCCTGCCGCCGCCGCTGCCACCGGTGCCGGCGTCTTGCCGTCGCCGCCCTTGCGCAACGTCGATAACTTCGCCGCGCTGATTCCGAGCATGTCTGCGACCGGTTTCGCGTTGCCTTCACGTTCGATCATCCGGTTGACGATGGTGCGCAGCGCCGCGTTGTGGGCTGCCACGGAATCCTGGTACTCGCGAGCTTCGCTCTCCAATGCGTCCGCGTGCTCGAAGTAGCCGATCATGTCGCTCTCGATCGCCTTGTCCTGCTCGCGTTCGAGCCGAGCCCGCTCGGCGAGTTCACGTTTCCGTGCGTCTTCACGCTCCTGACGGACCTTCACTGCGCGCTCGCGCGCTTTCCGTCGTGCTTCAACCTTGCTCACTGGTCCTCCTACTTTGCGCGCCGTCTGGAGA
>NZ_JBAQWU010000251.1:0-3179 GCF_049299075.1 Gordonia sp. (in: high G+C Gram-positive bacteria) | reverse complement strand
GAAGAGTACTGGGCCCCGGATGTGCCCGAGGCACCGACTGTCGTCGAGCCGGTGATCGACTCGACGGCCGATACCATCACCTTCGAGCCGGTCATCGACCCCAATCCGATCGCCGACATCCCGGTGGATCCGATTGCGGACACCACCGTCATCGAGCGACCGGGCACCGACGACCAGCCCCGCGGTCGACACGGTCGGTAACCGCCGATAGATACTTCGAGCCCGGGTCCGCTGAGCGGACCCGGGCTCGTGGCATCTGACCTGCTCGGCCGCTCGGCGTCAGACCCGTCGCGCGGCGGCCCGGCCAGCGGCCCGACCGGAGAAGATGCAGCCCCCGAGGAAGGTGCCTTCCAGCGCGTTGTAGCCGTGCACACCGCCGCCGCCAAAACCGGCGACCTCGCCGGCCGCGTACAGCCCGGAGAAAACCTGACCGTCCGGACGCATCACCTGCGCGTCGAGGTTGGTCTCCAATCCACCGAGCGTCTTGCGGGTGAGGATGTTCAGCCGCACCGCGATCAGCGGACCGCGTTCGGGGTCGAGAAGGCGGTGCGGTTTGACGGCACGGGTGAGCTTGTCGCCGATGTAGTTGCGTGCATTGTGGATCGCCATGATCTGGGCGTCCTTCGCGTACCCGTTCTCCACCTGAGTGTCGCGGGCCGAGATGGTGCGCTCCAGTTCTTGTAGATCGATGCGGGCGCCGTCCCGACCGAGCTCATTCATACCGGCCACCAGGTCGGGCAGATTGTCGCGCACCACAAAGTCGACGCCGTGGTCCATGAAGGCTTTCACCGGGCCGGGGATCGACTTAGACAACCGGCTCTTCGCGGCGGTCGCGAGCGACTTTTCGGTAAGGTCCGGATTCTGTTCCGAACCCGAGAGCGCAAACTCCTTTTCGATGATGTCGCCGGTCAGCACAAACCACGAGTAGTCGTAGCCGGTGTCCAGGATCGCCTTCATGGAGGCATTCGTGTCGAAGCCCGGGAAGTTCGGCGGTCGCAGGCGGTTGCCGGTGGCGTCGAGCCACAGCGACGACGGTCCGGGGATGATCCGGATCGCGTGGTCGGGCCAAATCGGATCCCAATTGTGGATGCCCTCGGTGTAGTGCCACATCCGATCGCGATTCACCAGACTGGCGCCCGCGCCCTCGGCGATGTTCAGCATGCGCCCATCGACGTAGGCCGGAACGCCAGCGATCATGTGCCCCGGCACCGGGCCGAGCCGCTCGGTCGGCCAGTTCTCGCGAACCATCTCGTGGTTGTGGCCGATACCACCGGTGGTCACGATCACCGCGGGAGCGCGCAGCTCGAAGTCGCCAATGACCTCACGGGAGCTGGCCACGCCGCGCTCAGTGTCCGACGACTCCAGCACGGCGCCGCGCACACCGACCACCGTTCCACCCCCCGACTCCGCCGAAGCCCCGTCGACGATCAGTTCGTCGACTCGATGCCGGAAGCGGAACTCGACGAGGCCCTTCTTCGCTGCCTCCAGAACCGGCTCGACAAAGACGCGGACCACCTCGGGCCCGGTGCCCCAGGTGACATGGAAGCGCGGCACCGAGTTACCGTGACCGTCGGCAAAACCGCCACCCCGCTCGGCCCAGCCGACCACCGGGGTGAACCGGAGGCCGAGAGCGTGCAGGTAGTCCCGCTTCTCGGTCGCCGCGAAATCGACATACGCACGGGCCCACTGGCGCGGCCAAAAGTCTTCGTCCTCGCGATCGAAGCCGGCCGAACCCAGCCAGTCTTGCAGCGCCAGCTCCGGCGAATCCTTGATGCCCAGACGCCGCTGCTCGGGACTGTCCACCAGAAAGAGACCGCCGAGCGACCAGAATGCCTGGCCACCCAGGTTCGCGCGATTCTCCTGATCGACAACCACGACCTTCTTGCCCGCTTGCGTCAGTTCATAGGTGGCGACCAGTCCGGCCAGCCCCGAACCGACGACTATCGCGTCGGCCTGCTTCTCGCTGTCACCCACGAGTGGTTCTCCTGTTCCCCGGGTGTCGGACACACGATCGTGGCCCGTCTCACAGCCTATCGAGAATTGGCCGGTCCCACCTTTTGCCCTGCCGTTATATCTCCGTTACTCTTGGCTTTCGTAGCAGTCCCCGGGACCTTGTACCCGGCGGGACAACCGTGGCCGGATCGGCCAAGATCGCGCGAAGGAAACCTGTATGTTCTCCAGCGTCCGCAAGCGTCTGCTTGCTACCGCTCTGGTCGCAAGCACCGCCCTCGGTGGCGCCGCGGTCAGCACCACCTCCCCCGCCGAAGCCCGTGGCTGCGCCGGAAGTGTTGAGCGCGTCCACTCCGCCGCCATGAACAAGTCGATTCCGGTGTGCGTCGTCGGCGCCGGCGCGCCCGGCCGCGGCACCCTGTACCTGCTCGACGGCCTGCGCGCCTCGAACGGCAACAGTGGCTGGAACATCGAGACCAGCGTCTCGAGCTTCATGCGCGGCAAGGGCGTCAACGTCGCCATCCCGTACGGAGGCGGCGGCAGCTTCTACACCGACTGGGAACAGCGCGACCCGAACCTCGGCCTGAACAAGTGGGAGACTTTCCTCACCCGCGAGCTTCCGAACTACATGTCGCGCACGCACGGTGCCGCCCGCAACAAGAACGGCATCGCTGGCCTCTCGATGTCGGGAACGTCCGCGTTGAACCTGGCCTCGCGCCACCCCGGCCTGTACAAGGCCGTCGCCTCCTACTCTGGCTACCCGACGGTCACCATGCCCGGCTTCACCCAGGGCATCCAGGCCTCGGTCGCCGAAATGGGCGGCAACCCCAACAACATGTGGGGCATCTACCCCGCCGGGGAGTGGGCCGCCAACGACCCCTTCCTCACCGCGGGCAACTTGGCTGGCAAGCGTGTCTACATCTCCGCAGGCACCGGGCTGGGTAGCCGCTACGACAGCTCGCTGATGCCGGGCTCGGCGGGATTCAACGCGGTCCGTTTCGCGCAGATGGTTCCGTTGGAGGTGGCCGCGTCGGTGAGCAGCCAGTTGTACATCGCCCGCGTCGCGCTGGTGCCGGGGGTCCAGCTGACCACCAACATCACTCCGGACGGCGACCACTGGTGGACCTACTGGCAGGCCCGCTTCCAGCAGTCCTGGAACACCACCTTCGCCCCGGCGCTGCGCTGAGCGCACCGGACAGCTTTTCGGCCGAGGCCGGGTAATCGTCACG
>NZ_JBAQWU010000250.1:0-3942 GCF_049299075.1 Gordonia sp. (in: high G+C Gram-positive bacteria) | reverse complement strand
GGGTGACGGCGGCGGCACCGGCGCCGGCGAGGACGGTGCGACGAGTGGCGACGGGGAACGGGGGCTGGTTGTCCATGACTCCATTGTGTCGTAGGTGGCGCCTATTCTGGGTAGATGGCATTCGCAGCGGAACAACCGGTCGTCGCGCATTCGGTGTATCGGCCGATCGGTGAGGTCGAGCGCAGCACGAGCACCTTCGAGGTCGTCAGCGAGCTGACTCCGGCGGGCGATCAACCGACCGCCATCGCGGACCTGGAGAAGCGCCTGGGCCAGGGCGAGCGTGACATCGTGCTGATGGGGGCGACCGGTACCGGAAAGTCGGCGACCACGGCCTGGCTCATTGAAAAGGTCCAACGGCCGACGCTGGTGATGGCGCCGAATAAGACGCTGGCCGCGCAGCTGGCCAACGAGTTGCGCGAGATGCTGCCGAATAATGCTGTCGAGTACTTCGTCTCGTACTACGACTACTACCAACCGGAGGCATACATCGCGCAGACCGACACCTACATCGAGAAGGACAGCTCGATCAACGACGACGTCGAGCGGCTGCGGCATTCGGCGACATCCAGCTTGCTGTCGCGCCGCGATGTGGTCGTGGTGGCCTCGGTCTCGTGCATCTACGGCCTCGGTACGCCGCAGAGTTACCTCGACCGCTCGGTGGAACTGTCGGTCGGTGAGACCATCGACCGCGATGCCTTACTGCGGCTGCTGGTCGACGTCCAGTACAACCGGAACGACGTCGCCTTTACCCGCGGCAGCTTCCGGGTGCGCGGCGATACCGTCGAGATCATCCCGTCGTATGAGGAATTGGCCATCCGCATCGAGTTCTTCGGCGATGAGGTGGAGGCGCTCTACTATCTGCATCCGCTCACCGGTGACGTGATCCGTCAGGTCGAGAGCTTGCGGATCTTCCCTGCCACCCACTATGTCGCCGGTCCAGACCGCATGGCCACCGCGATTTCCGGCATCGAAGCCGAGCTTGCGGGTCGCCTCGCCGAATTCGAGGAGCAGGGGAAGCATTTGGAGGCACAGCGGCTGCGGATGCGCACCAACTACGACATCGAGATGATGCGGCAGGTCGGGTTCTGCTCGGGCATCGAGAACTACTCGCGGCATATCGACGGACGCGGGGCGGGGACCGCCCCGGCAACCCTGATCGACTACTTCCCGGAAGACTTCCTTTTGGTGATCGACGAGTCCCATGTCACGGTGCCGCAGATCGGCGCCATGTACGAGGGGGACATGTCGCGCAAGCGAAACCTGGTCGAGTTCGGGTTCCGTCTGCCGTCAGCGGTGGACAACCGGCCGCTGACCTGGAATGAGTTTGTCGACCGTGTCGGTCAGACCGTCTACCTCTCGGCCACGCCGGGACCGTACGAGTTGGGCCAGTCCGGCGGCGAGTTTGTGGAACAGGTGATCCGGCCGACCGGACTGCTGGACCCGAAGATCGTCGTGAAGCCGACCAAGGGGCAGATCGACGATCTGATCCACGAAATCCGCGAGCGCACCGAGAAGAACGAGCGCGTGCTGGTCACCACGCTCACCAAGAAGATGTCCGAGGATCTCACCGACTACCTCCTGGAACTGGGTATCCGGGTCCGCTACCTGCACTCGGAAGTCGACACGCTGCGCCGTGTCGAGCTGCTCCGCCAGCTGCGGTCCGGCGAGTACGACGTCCTCGTTGGCATCAACCTGCTGCGGGAAGGCCTCGACCTGCCGGAGGTCTCCCTGGTTGCGATCCTCGACGCCGACAAAGAAGGTTTCCTGCGCAGCACTACCTCGTTGATCCAGACCATCGGCCGCGCCGCCCGCAACGTCTCCGGCGAAGTGCACATGTACGCCGACAGGATTACCGACTCGATGCGCAATGCCATCGACGAGACCGACCGTCGCCGCGCGAAACAGGTTGCCTACAACGAGGCGAAAGGCGTTGATCCGCAACCGCTGCGGAAGAAGATCGCCGACATTCTGGATAAGGTCTACGCCGAGGCTGACGACACCGTGGCGGTGGGTGGCTCGGGCCGCAACGCGAGTCGTGGCCGTCGGGCCCAAGGCGAGGTCTCGTCAGTGAGCGCCGGGGTGATTGAGCAGCGTGATACGTCGACGATGCCGCGCGCCGAACTTGCCGACCTGGTCCACGAACTGACCGATCAGATGATGAACGCCGCCCGCGATCTGCAGTTCGAGTTGGCTGGCCGACTGCGCGACGAGATCGCTGATCTGAAGAAGGAACTGCGCGGAATGGACGCCGCGGGCATCAAGTAGCGATCGAACAACGGACTACAGGGTAAGTTCGCAAGGTACGTTCGTAGTTCACACCGACCCGGTTCGGATCCGCCGACCCGGGAACATGCCGGAGGTTGAAGCAAGCATGGCCGATTACCAGACCATCGTCGTCGGAACTGACGGATCCGAGTCCTCGCTGCACGCTGTCGCGCGTGCCGGTGCGATCGCTGGCGAAGGCACCACGCTGGTCATCGCCTGCGCGTACTTCGTTAACGACGGACGCTCGGCCAGCGCTGCCAGCGATGCGCTCGGCGCCGACGCCTACCAGGTGATGGGTAGCTCGCCCACCGAGGAGATCCTGCGCTCCGCCAGGGAACGCGCGAAGGCCGCCGGTGCGGGCAACGTGCAGACCCGCTCCGTCAAGGGCGCCCCGGTCGACGCGCTGCTGCAGCTGGTCACCGATGTCCAGGCCGACCTGCTGGTGGTTGGCAACAAGGGCCTGAACTCGATCGCCGGCCGGCTGCTCGGCTCGGTTCCGGCTGACGTCGCCCGCAAGGCCGCCTGCGATGTGCTGATCGTCCACACCACGTAGGAAACAGTCGCTGCTCCCTGAGCTTGTCGGTTCGCTCCCTGAGCTTGTCGAAGGGTCACCCGCCTGCCGGCAGATCATCCAGATCAGCCGGCAGGTCTCGCTCATGCACGACGACGAGCCGCTGCGTCGCGCGGGTCAGGGCCACATACAGATCGCTGAGGCCGCGCGGCGAGCTCGCGATCAGTTCGGCGGGTTCAACGACCACCACATTGTCGAACTCGAGGCCTTTGGCGGCAGTCAGCGGAAGTACCCGAATGCCGTCGGTGTCGTCGAGGCCCGCCGCATCGTCCGCCGCGGTGTCGGCCACCAGCACTGCAGTAAGTCCGGGCCACCCGGCCTGCGTCGCGGTGGCCAGCGCTGACTCCAGCGCGCTGTGCCCCGTGACCCGCACAGCAAAGGGCTCGATTCCGTTGCTGCGCAGCGAGTTCGGTGGGGTTTGTGACGAATCGATCTGTGCGAGTAGACGATTGGCGTAGTGCGTAATCTCCGCTGGTGTGCGGTAGTTGATCGTCAACTCGCGCAGCCGCCAGCGATCGGCGACATACGACGAGAAGATGCGGCCCCACGACGTAGTGCCTGCCGGGTCACCCGTCTGGGCGGTATCGCCGATGATCGTCATCCATCGATTCGGTATGCGACGCATGACCATTCGCCACGCCATCGTCGAGAGCTCCTGGGCCTCATCGACGATCACGTGGCCGAAAGTCCAGTTGCGGTCGGAGTGGGCGCGTTCGGCGGTAGTCCGGTACTCGGTGACCTCCTGACGCTCGGCCAACTGCTCGGCGTCGATCAAGTCGTAGGCCATCAGCAACTCGGGATCGAGATCATCTTCGAGATCCTGCGGCGCCGAACCAGTCAAGATGTCGAGAGCGTCCTGGGCTTCGGCGATGCGGCGACGCCATTGCGACTTCTGCTCCCGCAAGGCCTCGTCGGTCCGGTAGCCAAGGAGTTCGGCGAGCTCGTCGACGAGGGGAACGTCGGCGGGTGAGAGGTCGGCGTCGTCGGGGAGCGGCTGAGTAGCCCGTTGCAGGGCGGCGCGGTCGTCGTCGGTCCAGCCGCGGGTGGTCCGACGGCGAAACTGGTGGTCCGCGTAGAGGTCTCGCAACAACTGCTGCGGGGTGAGC
>NZ_JBAQWU010000249.1:0-4439 GCF_049299075.1 Gordonia sp. (in: high G+C Gram-positive bacteria) | reverse complement strand
GTGGGCGCCTGTAGCCGCGCGGCCGGATCGACCGGCAGCAGCTCTTCCCGCACCGCCCAGGCAGAGAATGTCTTCGCCGAAGAAACCTGCCGGGCGACGGTGGTCCGCGCCGCCCCGCGCCGAGTTTGTTCGGCCAGCCACGACCGCAGCAGGGGCAGATCGAGGTCGGCGACGGCGATACCCCGGGCACCGGCGAAGGACAGCAAGGCGCGCATATCGGCGGTGTAGGCACGCACTGTATGTTCGCTGCACCCCCGCTCGTAGCGCAGATGCTCGGCGAACTTCTCCAGCACGTCGGCCATATCGCCGAGTCTATCGGTGCGCCGATCGAATGCTGCCTGTGTCATGCTCTAGCGGTGTTTGAGATCGACCGCCCCAAACTGGAGGGCTCTGTCGCGGTGGGCGTGCAGCGCCGACTGGGCTTCGCCCAATTCGGCAAGCTGACCGCCCGACCGTACTTCTGGTTGCACGGAACACCCGGAGCACGCCGTCAGATCCCCCCCGAAGCACGACAGCTCGCCATCGAGAACGAGTTGTGCATCATCGGTCTGGACCGCCCCGGGGTGGGGTCGTCGACGCCCTATCGCTACCGGAACGTGCTCGAGTTCGCCACGGATCTACTCTCACTGGCCAACGCCCTCGATATCGAGGAATTCGGCGTCATCGGTTTGTCCGGCGGCGGGCCCTACAGTCTGGCCACTGCCTACGCCGCACCCGATCGAGTCAAGGTGGTCGGCATCATGGGCGGGGTGGCCCCGGCGGTCGGACCCGAAGCGATCCGGGGCGGCGCCACCGATCTGGCCAAGCTGACCGCACCTATTCTTGAGGTCGCCGGCGCACCCATCGGCCGCGTCATCAGTTCGGCGCTCTCGGTGGCCCGCCCGGTGGCCGAACCGGCCATCAGCTTGTTCGCCCGCTTCTCCCCGCGCGGCGACCGGGAGCTGCTGGCCCGCCCGGAGTTCCGCGCCATGTTCCTCGACGATCTGCTGCACGGTGGATCCCGGCGCATGGAGGCACCGTTCGCCGACGGGATCGTCTTCGCCCGCGATTGGGGTTTCCGGGTCGCCGATCTGCAGACCCCGGTCATGTGGTGGCATGGCGACCGGGATCACATCATCCCGTACGCCCACGGCGAGCATATGGTCTCGCTCATGCCCAACGCTAAGCTCTTCGATCTGGCTAATGAATCCCATCTCGGCGGTTTGGGCGCTGCCCGGGCAATCCTCGCCGAACTCGACGCCGCGTGGGAACGCTGACCACCCGAAATCGGCCACCGGCCGGGTCGGTATCCGCTCAGTCAGGAGCCGGTCCGTCCGCACCCTGGCGGGTCCGCTCTTGCGCCTTCCACTGCCGGAAACCCTCCTCGCCCCGGCCCCGGCGCCAGTAGCCGGAGATCGAGGCAGCACGCCGCGCGCTGACCCCGCGCTCACTGCGCACATAGCGGCGCAGATTCTTCATCACCGTCTGCGCTTCACCATGGATAAAGACCTGTGGCTCGCCCTCGAGCCACACGGCCTGGCGCACCGCCGCGATGAGCGGCGCGTGGTCGCCACTGACCTCGTCGGCGGCGGCGTCGGAAGGCGCGCCCCGGTGCACCCAGGTGATCTCGGCGCCGTCCGGCGCGGTCAGGGCGATCTCGTCGCCGGGACCGCCGACCTCGATGAAGGCTCTGACCACCGCATCGGGAGCCATCGCCTCCAGTGCTGCGGCGAGCGCGGGCAGACCGGCTTCATCGCTTGCCAGCAGATGCCACGTCGCTTGCGGATCGGGACGATAACCGCTGCCGGGACCACGGACGGTCACGCGCTCCCCCGGCTGCGCCCGTGCCGCCCACGGTCCGGCGATCCCGGCCTGTCCATGCACGACGAAGTCGATCGCGATCTCGCGCGCCGCCGGGTCGTAGCGCCGGACAGTGTAGGTACGCAGCACCGGCTGATCCGCCGGGGCGAACTCGGCAGCGACCCGGTCGGCGTCGAACGGTTCGGGATAGACGACGTCCCGCCCGGCGGGCGGAAAGACGATCTTGACGTACATATCGGTGTCCGGTCGCGCCGCGCCGGCCGGTACCGGCGCAAAGTCGTCGAAGCCCGCGCCGCCGAACCAGATCCGGACCATGTGGTCGGTGAGGAATTCGGTCCGCAGCACTTCCAGGGTGGTGAACGTCTTGGCCATGGCGACCACGCTACCGCGTGTCGGCGAGGAGTGAGCCGACCCTAAGACGCGAGCATTGCCGCGTCGATGCGGCGATGCCGACACTGCACGGCCGGGGCAACCCCTAGAATGCGCGTATGAGGTTGCTCAGCCCGATCGACCACGTGTTACTTCGCATGGAATCGCCGCGCACACCTATGCACATCGGCGCCCTGGCGATCTTTCGCCTCCCCGAGGATGCGGCGCCCGACTTCGTCCGGCAGTTGTACGACACCTTCGCCGCTCTCGCGTTCCTGCCGTTCCCCTACGACAGTGTCCTGGCCGATCTGCCGATCGCCGATGCAGCGTACTGGAAGAAAGCCACCCCGGATCCGACCTACCACGTCCGACTGGATGCGCTGCCTGCGCCTGGCGGCGAGGCCGAACTCGGGGCCTTGGTCGAGCGGCTGCATTCGCGACCGCTGGACCTGACTCGCCCACTGTGGGAAGCCCACCTGATCGAGGGCCTGTCCGATAACCGGTTCGCCTTCTATTTCAAGGCCCATCACTGTGCTACCGACGGCGTCGCGGCGGTGGAGACCATCAAGTCGTGGCTGGGCACCGATCCGGGGGATGCGCCGCCGACCGAGGGCGTCGATCCCAGTCCGGATCCGAGTCTGCTGGAGAAGGTGACGATCCTTCCCCGGCGCATCACCGAGGGCACTGTGGCCACCGTCAAGGTGCTCAACAAGTTGGTCGGGATGACGTTGGGGCCCGACAGCTTTGTCCGCAGCGCCGTCAGCACCCCGGCCTCAGTGTTCAATCAACGTCTCGGCCCACACCGCCGGGTCGCGGTGGAAAGCATCGCACTCACCGACCTCAAGACGATCACCGCGGCGACCAACACCACGATCAACGACGTGGTGCTCGCCATCATCGGCGGTGCCGTTCGGCGCTACCTGCTCGACCTGGACGCACTGCCCGACACGAGCTTGACCGCCTCGGTGCCGATGGCCCTGTCTCGCGAGCGCGATACGCTCAATGCGGCAATCGGCTTCGTCGCCCCGCTGGGCAGTCAGATCGCCGATCCGCTCGAACGGCTGCGCGTGGTCGCCGCCCACACGGCGCGCGCCAAATCCGATCTTGATTCGATGAGTCGGGACGCCCAGGAACATTTCGCGCTGCTCGGCATGACCCCGCTGCTGCTCGCGCAGAATATGGGCGCGGCCACCAAACTGCCGCCGTTGTTCAATTTCACCGTGTCGAACGTGGTGCTCGGCAAGGACAAGCGCTACCTGATGGGCGCGGAACTAGAAACCATCGTCCCGATCTCGTTCTTGGTCGACGGGTACGCATTGAACGTCACGCTGATCGGCTACGGCGACACGGTGACGTTCGGCTTCGTCGGCTGCCGCGACGGTCTTCCGCATCTGCAGCGGTTGGCCGACTACACCCGGGAGTCACTCGCCGAGTTTCTCGCCGCCGCTACCGACTGAGCCCCGTGTCGCCTCGACCCCACAGGCCGCCGCTGCTGGTGACGCGGCCGGTCAGTTCGAGTCGCGCCAGGGCGGTCCGCACGCGATCCACCGGCACACCGGCGACGAAAGCCACCTCGGTCAGGCTCAGTCCGCCGCGCGCCGGGAGTGCCTCAATCACAGCGAACTGATCGGGCGGCAGCTCATCAGTCGACCGTTTCGGCGACGGAAGATGATTGTCGTGTCCGTCAATGCGCACCAGCGCGATAGTCGAGGCCGCGTCGGTCACCAGGTTCGCTTGTCCGTCGGCGATCATCTGATGACAGCCCACCGACATTGCCGAGCTGACCGGTCCGGGCACCGCGCCAAGCGGACGACCGAGGTGGCGCGCCCAGGCTGCCGTATTCGCCGCCCCCGAACGCCGTCCGGCCTCGACCACGACCAGGGCGCTCGACAGCGCGGCAACCAACCTGTTGCGGGTAAGAAAGCGGTGTTTGCCCGCCGTAGTGCCCGGCGCGTACTCGCTGATCACCAGTCCGGATCGGGCGACTTCGGCGAGCAGTCCGGCATGGCCAGCCGGATAGTCACGGTCGATGCCGCATGCCAGGACAGCCACGGTGGACCCGCCCGCGGCCAGCGCCCCGCGGTGCGCGGCCCCGTCGATGCCGTAGGCGCCACCGGAGACCACCGCCCAGTTCGCCGCGGCCAGATCGCCACCGAGCCGCCCAGCGACCTGGTCACCGTACGAGGTGGCCGCCCGCGACCCGACGATCCCGATCACCGGCCCGGACAGCAATGCTGGCGACGCGCTGCCGCGGACCCACAGTGCCAGCG